>CADBTH010000067.1 GCA_902797495.1 uncultured Ruminococcus sp. | reverse complement strand
CGCCTTGAACTTCTGAACATATCCTATACCTCTTTGAATTTCAGCTCGTAACCGATTCCGCGCACGGATTTGATCTGTGCCGCCGAGCCGATGAACGCGAGCTTTTTTCTCGTGAAGGACATATAGACCTCGACGTTGTTGTACTCCGCTTCGCTCTCATATCCCCATATCTTCAGAGCGAGCTGTTCGCGCGTCATTATCTGCCCCTGGTTTGCTATCATATATTCGAGTATGCGCAGCTCTTTTTCGCCGAGACGGACGCTTTGACCGTTCGTCGTACACGTTATTTTTGCGTTCTGAACGTCGAGCGAGAGGTCGCCGTAGGTCAGGCTCCCGTCGTTCGTGTTGATACTTCTCCTGCACAGTGCGCGAAGCCTTGCGAGAAGTTCCTTTGTGAGAAATGGCTTCGTCAGATAGTCGTCGGCTCCCGAGTCAAGCCCCGTCACCTTGTCGTCGACCTCGCCTTTCGCCGTGAGCATGAGTATCGGGGCTTTCACTCCCTCGCGCCTCGCACGGCGTGCGACTTCAAACCCATTCATACCGGGCATCATAACGTCGAGCACTATCACGTCGTATATTCCGAGAAGAGCCGAGTCCAGCGCGTCGTTACCGTTGTCTACGTGATCCACGTCGTAGTTTTCAAGCTTCAGAATCTCGCACAGAGCGCGAGCCATCCTTTTTTCATCTTCCGCAAGTAAGAGTTTCATTGCCATCACCTCCGGAAACAATATAATATAGAAAGATTGATTAATTATTGAAAGCGCCTTCAAACCGATTTTACATTATCCGCAGCCTCTTGTCAATAGAAAAAGACAAATGTCTTCAATATGTTTATACGAAGATGTTTTTTACAAATGCATAATATATAAACATGTGCGAAATATCTTGACAATCATCGTTTATTGTAGTATGATTAGTTATACAAATCATACTTTTGGAGGATAATTATGAAAGGGCCAAAGGGAAAGTACGCCTGGAGCGTGACAGTAGGAACGAAAGGACAGATCGTTATCCCGAAGGAGGCGAGAGACGTCTTCGGCATCGCGCCGGGAGACACGCTGCTGCTTCTCGCGGACGAGGAGCGCGGTATCGCGATACCGCCGAAGGAGACGTTCGGCGAACTTGCGGCGAAGATATTCGGAGGCGACGGAAAATGAGAGTTCTCGAGATCAAAGACCTGTGTAAGGACTACCCTTCCTTCAATCTGAAGAATATTTCGTTCTGCGTTGAAGAGGGTCATATCATGGGATTTATCGGACGCAACGGAGCGGGCAAGACGACGACTATCAAATCCGCTCTGAATATCGTTCACCCGACCTCGGGCGAGGTGTCGTATTTCGGCCGCCCGCTGATCGGCAACGAGCGCGAGATCAAACGTCTCGTCGGATACGCCGGCGGCGCTGTCGACTTTTATAAGAGAAAGAAGATATCGGATATCGTCGCGGTGACGAAGCGATTCTATGAAAACTGGAGCGACGCGGAGTGCGAAAAATATATGCGCGCTTTCTCAATTGACCCCGCGAAGACTCCGCGGGAGTTGTCGGAGGGGATGAAGGTAAAACTGAATCTGACCCTCGCCATGTCGCACGGCGCAAAACTTCTGATCCTCGACGAGCCGACCTCCGGTCTCGATCCGGTATCGAGGGAAGAGCTTCTCGACACGTTCGTATTTCTTAAGGAGAGAGGAGTCTCGATCCTCTTTTCCACCCACATAACGTCGGATCTCGAAAAATGCGCGGACGATATAACGTATATCGCGCGCGGAGAACAGATCGCCTCGGAGCCGCTTTCGTCATTCATGGACAGATGCCGCGCGGCGGGATACGGCGACACGCTCGAGAATATCATGGTTCACTTTGAAAAGGAGGATATCCGTGAAAAACTTGCTGATTAAGGAGATAAGGCTCGCCGCCTCTCCGCTCTCGTTCATATTTATCGCGGCGTCCGCTCTCGCCTTCGTCCCCGGATACCCGATCCTGCTCGCACCGTTCTTCGTGTGCCTCGGCATATTCTACTCGTTCCAGAACGCGAGGGAAGCGAACGACGTCGTCTATTCGATGCTGCTTCCCGTCGCAAAGCGAGACTACGTCGGCGCGAAATATGCCTTTACGCTTCTGATCGAAGGAATATCGTTCGCGCTGACGTGCGGCGTGACCGCCGTCAGGGCGACCGCGCTCTCCGACTCCGCGGCATACGCGGAAAATCCCCTGATGAACGCGACTCCCTTCTATCTCGCCCTCGTCCTTCTGATGTTCGCCGCGTTCAACGTCGTTTTTCTCGGCCTTCATTTCAGAACGGGCTGGAAGATAGGAATTCCTTTTCTTTCATTCTGCGCCGTCGGGATCGTGCTGATCTTTCTCGGCGAGGCGTCATGGCATTTTCCGCGCCTCGGTTTTCTTCACAGTCAGAAGATAGAAAAGCCCGCGCTCCAGTTTGCGGCGCTCGCCGTATGCGCCGTCATTTTCGCGTTGCTGACCGCGGTATCGAAGGTTCTCTCCGCAAAACGGTTTGAAAAGATAGACCTGTAAGCGTTTTGTTAAAAATCGCTATTGCATCGAAGACCTTTTTTTGATATAATAATAAGTTGATAGGTATCAAAAAGGAGTGATTCAAATGACAAAGGTCGATATTTTTTCGGGCTTTCTCGGAGCGGGCAAAACGACTCTGATCAAGAAGCTCATCAAAGAAGCTTACAGCGGCGAAAAACTCGTCGTTATAGAAAACGAGTTCGGTAAGATCGGCATCGACGGCGGTTTTCTGCGCGAGGCGGGCATACAGATCACGGAGATGAATTCGGGATGCATCTGCTGCAGTCTCGTAGGCGACTTCGGAAAGGCGCTCGCCAAGGTAAAGGCTGAGTACGATCCCGACAGGATAGTCATCGAGCCGTCCGGCGTCGGCAAGCTTTCCGACGTCATCCGCGCGGTGCAGGACGCGAATATCGAGGGACTTGAACTCAACGCTTTCACGACCGTCATCGACGCAACGAAATGCAAAATGTATATGAAGAACTTCGCGGAATTCTACCGCAATCAGATAGAGTTCGCATCGTCCGTCGTTTTCTCGCGCACCGCGGGGATAAAGAAGGAAAAGCTCGACGACGCGATGGCTGTCGTCCGTTCGATCAACACGAACGCCTCTCTCATCACGACTCCGTGGGACGAGATCGACGGAGGGCTCATCCTTGAGACGATGGAAAAGAAGAACACGCTCGAAGCGGAGCTCGCTCATCTGATCGAAGAGCAGAAGGAGAGGGAGGAGCACGAGCATCACCACCATCACCACCATGAGGACGGCGAGGAGTGCGACGACCCCGAGTGCGAATGCCATCACCATCACGATGACGACGATGATGATGACGACGAACACGAGCATCACCATCACCACCATCATTACCACGAGGACGGCGAGGAGTGCGACGACCCCGAGTGCGAGTGCCATCACCATCACGACGACGATGACGATGACGACGAACATGAGCACCACCATCACCATCACCACGGCCACGACGCGGACGAGGTCTTCACGAGCTGGGGCGTTAATACCGCGGACAAGTTCACGGAGTCCGCTGTCGAGGACGCGCTTGACGAGCTGATGACCGGCAGATACGGCATGGTGCTTCGCGCCAAGGGTATCGTTCCGTCAACCGACGGCCGCTGGATCCACTTCGACTACGTTCCCGGCGACTCCGACGTAAGATACGGAGCTGCGGACGTTACGGGAAAGCTCTGCGTTATAGGAACGGGGCTCGATAAGAACGGCCTCGCAAAACTCTTCAGCTCCGCTGAATAAGGAGAGAAATATGGATACCCCGGTATATCTGTTCACCGGCTTTCTTGAATCGGGAAAGACGAAATTCATACAGGAAACTCTTTCCGACCCGAACTTCTTCGAGAACGGAAAGACGAAGATACTCGTCCTGATGTGCGAGGAGGGGGAAGAGGAGCTCGATCCCACCGAGTTCGCGTCGGACAACGTGTACGTCGAAGTACTCGACGACCCGAAGTACGTCAACTCCGACAAGCTCACCGCCCTTCAGAGAAAGCACAAAGCCGATATCGTCATGATCGAGTACAACGGTATGTGGCTCGTGCAGGATCTCTTTGCCGCGATGCCCGACGATTGGTATGTCTATCAGGAAGTCATGATGTGCGACTCGACGACGATCGAGGTGTATAACGCCAACATGAGAAACCTCGTCGTTGACAAGCTGACGAGCGCGGATCTCGTCGTATTCAACAGATGCGACACGGACACCGTGATCGACGACCTACACAAGATCGTCCGCGGAGTCAGCAGAAGAGCGGATATCATTTATCAGAGAGTCGACGGCTCCGCCGCTTACGACGATATAGAGGATCCGCTCCCGTTCGACGTTGAGGCCGACGAAATAGTAATCGGCGACTCCGATTACGCGCTCTTTTACCGCGACCTCGGCGACAATATGGATAACTATGACGGCAAGACCGTCACGTTCCTCGGCCAGGCGAACCGCGACGAGAGGCTGCCGAAGCACGGCTTCATAATCGGGCGGCCGATCATGACCTGCTGCGTCGAAGATATCGCCTTCAGCGGACTGTTCTGCGAGGACGGAGCGGAGATGATATCCGCGCCTTCGTGGATCAGACTGACCGCGAAAATATCCGTAAAGAGCTGCAGCGTATATGGCAGAAAAGGTCCCGTACTGAAGTTCCTCTCGGCGACCCCGGACTCCGCTCCCGAAGACCCCGTCGCGACGTTCTATTGATCAAGTGAATAAGAAATAAGGCGGTGCAGAAGTGCACCGCCTTTTGACGTTTCGTTCTTCATTCGCTCCGCAGAGCCGTTACGGGATCCTGGCGCGCCGCCTTGCGGGAGGGGATCAGACCTCCGATGAGGGTCAGGACGATACTCAGAACTATAAGCAGTACCGCCGCGAGGGGAGGCAGGATAGCGTTGATGTCGTTCTGTCCGGAGAGGGAGTGGATGAGGCTGTTCGCAGGGATCAGGAGCAGGTAGGAGATAACTACTCCGAGCAGACCCGCCAGCGCGCCGATAATGAACGTCTCGGCGTTGAATACGTTCGAGATGTTCCGCTTCGAGGCGCCGATAGAGCGAAGGATACCGATCTCCTTCTTTCTTTCGAGAACGCTGATATACGTTATTACTCCTATCATGACGGAGGATACGACGAGCGAGACCGCGACGAACGCGATCAGTATCGCGCTGATGGCGTCGATGATATCGGTGACCGAGCTCATCAGGGTGTCGACGATGTCGGTGTATACTATGACCTTCTCGTCCTCGCCATACGCCGTCATCGAATCGTTGTAGCCGTCGATTATATTTTTGACCGCGGTCTTCCCTTCGAAATCCTTCGGGAAAACGGTAATGATCGAGGGGTCGTCCGCTTCGGCGTAGTTGAGCTTTTTGAGATTCGTCTCATAGCTTCCCGTGTCTCCCGTCATAAGCGAGGTCATGACGTCCCTCAGCTCCTCGGGAGATACGTTCGTCTTGAACGCGTCTCTCAGGGCTTCCGGATCGAATTTGAAAGCGTTTTGTATCTGAGATGCAATACCGTCCGCTGCCCCCGAGAGCGCCGCCGTCACGGCGTTCTGTATCTGCCCCGCAAGAGGAGCGAGCGCGTTCGTCATCGCGGACGAGATCTGCCCCTGAAGACCTGCGGCGAGGTCGCTGAACATCTTCTCTGCCGCCTTCTCTGTCTCCGTCGTGTCGACGGCTCCCGAGAGCTTACCCGAGATCAGCCTTTGCGCATCGTCTGACGACATATATTCTGCAAACGACGAGGCGAGAGATGACGGATCGGGGAGCGAATTCTCTGCGGCGTATTCGCCGTAGGCGGAATAGAGCGCTGAGGCGACGCCCTCCATCTGCGCCTGAGTCGGCGCGAGCGACGCGACGCCGGAAGTTACGGACGACGCGGCGTTTGCAAGGGCAGACGCGACCTCTTCCGTCGCAAAATACTCGGAAAGGAGAGTGCCGACGTCGGTCACTCCTTCCGCGCTTCGCTTTTCAACGTACGCGGGGAAGCCCGCCATCACGCCCTGCATGAGGGACGTGAACTGCTCGGGAGTGACGAGGGAGGAACTGTTTTCCGCGATTATCTTTTCCATCGACGACGAGATGACCTGCGACGCCGCGTCGGAAGAGAGAAACGAGGAGACGGCTCCCGGCAGCGCCGCGTAGTTCTGCGACTGATCGCTTGCGAGGAATCCCGCGACGAGCTCCGAGAATAGAGAGCGCATATCCTCTTCGGAAAAATCGAATTTTACCGTTTTGAAAAGCTCCGAGAGAGCTTTTTCGTCGGGCGCCGCCGCGCTTATTCCGCTGAACGCCGACGGGTCGATCACGGAAGATATATCGATCCCCGACAGGTCGACCGACGAGAGGTCGATACCGGAAAAAGCGTTCTTCAGCGCGTCTTCGTCGAATCCGAACGCCTCCGTAAGAGACGCGGGATCAAACGAGAAGAGAGACGACATATCGAACGATTTATCATTCTGCCCGCCGAATTTCGTCCCCGAAAAGACGTCCGTCGAGGGGTCTGCGAGCTGAGCCTTGACGATATCCGACGACGCGGCTTTCTCCATCACGTGAAGCGTGAGTGACGCGGGATAACCGATACCCGCGTTCATGAAGGGAGTTCCGCCTTCGCCGTTCGGCTTGACGACTCCGACGATCTTTAAGTCTTCGCTCTTCGATATGAGCTCGTTCATGAACTTTCCGTCCGACGAGCGGTCAGCCCAAACGCCGTAGTCCTTGTCGTAAGTGTAGCGGTCCGCGGACGATACGAGCTTGAAGGTTATCCCTATGAATTCGTCGTAGTCGTACGTTCTTTCGGTATCGTCGACGTTGCTCGAAGTTCCCTCTGCGAACGCTTTTACCATTTTGTCGAGATCTGCGGGATCCTTCAGCCCGAGCGTGTACAGAGTAAGGTCTGCAACGTATCCTCTCTTCGTAAGGATGAGAACGCACTCGTTATACCTCTCCGGCCATCTTCCCGCCATCACGTCGTACTGACCGACGTAAAGGTCGGGGTCGTCGGGCATAGCGAAGAAACTGCTCGTACTGCTGAAGCTCGTCATCAGACTGCTCATCGAATCGGTCGCCGAGAAGCCGAGCGCGGCAAAGCTGCGATCGGGATTGACCTGGCGGTAAGTATCCCCGTTCTGCTTGTATATCTGGGGCGTCACGTTGTAGTCGTACTCGATCGCCTGAACGTAGTCGTACACGTTCGTCTCTCCGCTCTCTATATAGGTGCGAAGGCTCTTCAGATCGTTGTTCGCGACGTGAGAGAACAGGTTCGTGACGGCGCGCCATTCGTGAACGCGGTCGCCCCCGTCGCCCTCTCCGGCTTCGTCTCCGTCGCCGAGACCTCTCTGCATCATAAAAGATGACATATCGAAGCTCGTTTTTGTTATCTGCAGAGGATAGCTCTTGAGAGTATCCTCCTGAATATTCTTGATGTATCTGTCCGCGCCGTTCGACATGGAGAGGATCAGCGCGATCCCGATTATGCCGATCGATCCCGCGAACGCGACGAGAAGAGT
>CADBTH010000066.1 GCA_902797495.1 uncultured Ruminococcus sp. | reverse complement strand
TCTGAAGTCGACGCGCTTTTCGGCGGTGAAGTTGAATAGGAGCTTCGAGTTGTCGAACGTGTACTTCGCGTCGATCAGCTTCATGTCGAGTCCGTGATCCTTAATTTTCTTGAGGCAGATATCGTAAGCTTCCTTCTCGAGCTCGAGATTTCTCTCGTGCCGCTCTATGTCCTGCTTCGTCGCCTTTCTTTCGAGCTCTCTGAGAGGGAGGACGATGTCCGCACTCTTTACTTTTTTGTTGGCGACGACGACTCGGCCTATCTCCGAGCCGCGCGCGGTCTTGACTATCACGTCCTCTCCGACGGAGCACTCGACTCCGACGGGATCGAAATAATATATCTTGCCGGCTTCTCTGAACCTGACCCCGATTATCGTCACTTCTTCAGGGAGTTCGTCGCGCGATTCCGCCGCCGGCGTATCGTCAGCGAATTCGTCCGTCGCCTCGAGGACCTGCTCCTCGAGCTTTTCGGGATCGAAATCGCCATATTCTCTTTTGTTCATATAAACGCACCTCCGTGTGCAATTTCGCAAATTTATTTGTAGCTTACGAGCAGCGTCAGAACGGGCTGAATGCTGACGTTGGCGGATATTTTTTCGACAGACGACGAGATCGCCTGAGAGAGTGATACGAGCTTTGCAAGATCCGTTTTTGCGGCGAGCTCTTCGGCGCGCTTTCTGTCTGCGAAGAAGAGCAGCTCGCACTCAGGCGCGCGCTTAACGGCGACAAGATCCCTGACGGCGTTCGTGAGCGTCTTGAGAAACCTCACCGCGTCGTCCCGCTTTGCGGGGAAAGACTTGACGAGGGACAGCCTGTCCGTTAAGCTCTTTGAGAGCAAAAGCGGCAGAGACTCGAGACAGAGCGCGGCGTCCTTCAGCTCGTCCGACGACTCTCCCTCGATCAGGGAAACTGCTTTTCCTATCGCTCCGCCGCATGACGCCGCGGCGGACGAAGGGTCGCATTTTGACTTCTTCAACGGATTCTCTTCGAGATATCTCAGTATCTCGGAAGCGGAGAAGAGCTGCATCCTGACAGTCTGAGCGCGGCTCCTCACGGTTTCGAGAAGAAGAGAGGAGTCCTTGCAGATAAGGATAAAAACGACGAAGGACGGCGGCTCCTCGAGCGAGAGCAGAAGGGAGTTCTGCGCCTGAACGGTCATTTTGTCCGCGTCCTCGATTATATATATCTTGTACTCCGATTCGACCGGAGCATACGTCAGGGAAGACTTCAGCTCGCGCATGGCGTCGATGCCGATGGAAGCCGCCTTTCCGCGGTTTACGTATATGACGTCGGTGCAGATGCCGTCCGCGATCTTTCTGCAGGAGAGGCAAGTGCCGCACGGGAAGCGTTCGTCCGAGTCCCTGTTGCAAAGAACGGACTGCGCGATCAGCCTCGCCGCGGTATGTCTGCCGGAGCCCTCCGGGCCCTCGATGATATAGGCGTGAGAGTGCTTTCCGCGAAGAAGATCCGACGCCGCGGTAGATTTCAGTTTTTCGTTTCCGTAAAGAGCGCCGAACAGTTCCACGTCACACCTCCGCGTTTTATCTATCAAAATATTATAACAAATTATCAATTGAATGTCAAATACAAATAATTGTTTTTTTGCATCAAAGTTTAACTGTTCGGAAAGCGACGGAGGGAAACAATAAAATATGATGCTTGACGAGTTGATCATGAACCGTTATCTCAATTGCTTTTTTATATTTCTTTTGTCGACGGCGGCTTTTGCGGCGTACGCCTATTTTGCCGCACCGTACACGATATATTCAAATGCGGAAAACCATACCGCAAGCCCGTTTCCGGCAATTTCGACAAATTCTGAAAATGCGCGGACTGAACCGTTTTATTCAAATGCGGAAATTCATTTGCCCTCATGCGAAGCCGAAAAACCCGACAGGTCTGTCCTCTTCGCGCTCCTCTGCCCGAGCCTCTCCGAAAAGTACGCCGCATCGTCCGACGGGACTCTTTGGATGTTTGCGGACAATTATTTCGTCTCGTTCGAAAACGGGGAGCCGCGGTTCGCCGTCCGCTCCGTCAGAGGGATGAGAAGGGGAGAGAGGGGCGGCGAACGCCTCATGTCCTCGAAAGAGCTGTACTGCTCGGAATACGCTTTTTCCGAGGAGTCGTACGACTCGCCTTCCGGCTTCCTCGTCACCGTATTTCACGGAGAGCGCGACGTAAAGGGCGATATCCTCTGCGCGACGGCTGACGGATATTCGTCTCCCGTTCTGTACGATTTCACGCGATTCTTTGAAAAAGGTTGAGTTT
This sequence comes from uncultured Ruminococcus sp., assembly GCA_902797495.1. GTDB lineage: Bacteria > Bacillota > Clostridia > Oscillospirales > CAG-272 > RUG14199. The sequence continues at coordinate 6,400 of CADBTH010000066.1, read as the reverse complement.
GATATTGAAAACGGCGTAAATATATGATATACTAAATAGGATATTGAAGTTACTATATATAGGGAGGGCGACGTGAATATAGGTTTTGCCGGATTCGGCTCGATGGGAAAGGTGCACGCGTATTCCGCGCTCTCGTGCAGATATTTTTTCGAAAAGGAAGGCGAGCCTCCGACTCTGTACGGAGTCTGCGCGTCCTCATATGAGAAGGCGCGCTCGTACGCCGGGGAATACGGGATAGCGAGAGCGTACCGTTCTTTTGAAGAAATGGTCGCCGACGACGAGATCGACGCGATCGATATCTGCACGCCGAATATTTACCACTTCGACGAGATCATGCTCGCACTCAAAGCGGGCAAGGATATCTACTGCGAAAAGCCGCTATGCGCTTCATACGCGGAAGCTGAGAGGGCGGCGGAGGCGGCGAGGGATTCCGGTTCCGTCTGCGGAGTCGTTTTCAACACGAGATTTCTTCTGCCGGTCATGAGAGCGAAGGAGCTGATCTCGGCGGGCAGGATAGGGAAGATACTCTCCTACGACTTTTCATTCCTCCACAGCAGCGCGCTCGATACGAACAAGACCGGCTGGAAGCAGGACAGACGTTACGGCGGAGGAGTCCTTTACGACCTCGGCAGCCACGCCGTCGACCTCGCGGAGCACCTGTGCGGGCGGATAGAGTCGGTTTCGGGAAAGAGTCAGATCGCCTTTGAGACGAGAAGATCGTTCGACGGCGAGGACGGCTGGAGGACGAACGCGGACGAGGCCTTTTACCTGAGAGGCGCGGGGCGTGACGGCGCGGTCGGGACGATTCGGGTCGGAAAGATCTTTCACGGAACGAACGACGACTTCAGATTTGAAATATACGGAACGAAGGGCTCGCTCTCGTTCAACCTGATGGACCCCAATTTCCTGAAATTCTACGACGCCGAAGCCGATCCTCTCACGAGGGGAGTCACGGCGATCGAATGCGTCGGACGTTACCCGGCGCCCGCGACCGGTTTTCCCGGGATCAAAGCTCCCGTCGGCTGGCTTCGCGGACATATCGGCTCGATGCACAACTTTCTCTCTTGCGCCGCGAGCCGCAAGACCCCGTCTCCCTCGTTCGACGACGGCGCGAGAAACCTCGCCGTGCTCGACGCCGCGTACCGCTCGGACGCCGAAGGGGGACGCGAAATAAAGGCTGGTGACGACTGATGGATAAGATACTCATCGGCATCTGCGGCAGGAGCGGTGCGGGAAAGAGCTACGTCTGCTCCGTCTTCTCGTCGTTCGGAGGATGCCATATCGACACGGACAAGGTCTATCACAGACTTCTCGAGCCGGTGGACGGCGAGCTCTCGCCCTGCGCGAGGAGCCTCGCGCAAGAGTTCGGCGACGGAGTTATCGAAGGGCTCACCGTCGACAGAAAAGCTCTCGGAGACGTGGTTTTCTCCGACCGCGACAGGCTTGAAAGGCTGAACGAGATAACGCACGCTTACATATTGAAAGAGACTCTGCGCATAGCGGAAGAAAGCGCGTCGCCTTTCGCGCTCGTCGACGCGCCCGTCCTCTTCGAGAGCGGCTTCGACAAGAAGTGTGACTTCACCGTTTGCGTCGTCGCCGACGACGAGACGTGCGTGAAGCGCATCGTGAAGCGCGACGGTGTGAGCGAGGAGGCGGCAAGGCGCCGCCTCGCGAGTCAGATCCCCGTCGAAGAGCTTATCGCAAAATGCGACTACTCGATCGACAACTCGGAAAACGCGGACGTGAAGGACGCGGTCGCGGAAATACTTATTGATATCGTTAACAAAGGACTTGTGAAATGAACGCCGGAAAAGCAGTCATCAGGAGCGGGATAATCATCGCGATCGTCCTCGCCTCAATAATATTCGGATTCGTGTTCCAGAAGGTGTCCGACAACGTCGAACGCTCGAAGTATCCTCTCGAATTCAAGGGATTCGTCGAGAAGTATTCGTCGGAGTACGGAGTTCCTCAGAACGTGATATTCGCCGTCATCAAGAACGAGAGCGGCTTCGACAGCAGTCTTCTGTCCGAGGACGGACGCATCGGGCTGATGCAGGTCTCTCCCGAAACTCTCGAGGAGTACAAGGAGGAGCTTCACGACTCTTACGACACGGGAATGCTCTACGACCCGGAGACGAACATAAAGTACGGTACTTACCTCCTCTCGAAGATATACCTCAAGGTCGGAACGTGGCGCGCCGCTTTCGCCGCCATGGCGACGGACGTCGACACAGTCCTCTCGTGGCTTGAGAACGAGGAGTACAGCGAGATCACCGAGATGCACAAGCCGAAGCTCGTCACCATCCCCGACCGCGCCGCCGCGGATTTTACGGAGCGCATGGAGAAGGAGACAGAAAAATACAAGGAATTATATTTTAATAAATAAATCAAGGAGACCGTTATGGAAAACTTAACTGCAAAGGAACTGTCTGAAAAACTGCTTTACAAAAAGCAGAGCGCGTTCGAGAGATTCGAACGCTCGGAGCTTGAAAACGCCGACGCGTACGCGAAGGATTACGCCGTTTACCTCGACAGCTCCAAGACGGAGCGCGAGGCGGTGGAATACACGGTGGATATGCTGGGAGCTTACGGCTTCAAGCCGTACACCCTCGGCGCGGACGTTTACCCCGGCGACAGATTCTATACCGTCAACAGAAACAAGAGTCTCATCGCGTTCGTCATCGGCGCGAGGGGAGTCGCGGACGGCTTCCGCATCCTCGCCGCTCATATAGACTCGCCCAGGCTCGACCTCAAGCAGCACCCGATCTACGAGGACAACGGAGTCTGCTACGCTAAGACTCACTACTACGGCGGGATCAGAAAGTATCAGTGGGCGACGATCAGGCTCGCGCTCCACGGAGTCGTCACTCTCAAGGGCGGGGAAAATATCACCGTTACGGTCGGTGAGGACGAGGGTGACCCCGTCTTCTGCATCTCCGATCTGCTCCCGCACCTCGCGAAGGATCAGAACGCGAAGACCCTCGGCGCGGCTTTCACCGGAGAGGGACTGAACGTCATCCTCTGCGCGTCCCCGTTCACTGAAGACGGAAGACCCGCCGAAGTCGACGACAAGGTCAAGCTGAACCTGCTCTCGACTCTCTACGACAAGTACGGGATCACGGAATCCGATCTTATGTCCGCGGAGCTCTGCTTCGTTCCCGCCGGACGCACGGTCGACGTAGGCTTCGACAGGACCCTCATCGGCGGTTACGGACACGACGACAAGGTCTGCGCCTACACTGAGCTGACCGCTATGCTCGAAAACCTCGACGGTGAAAACTCCATCATGTGCGTTTTCGCCGACAAGGAAGAGACCGGAAGCGACGGTCCGACCGGTATGCAGGGCAGACTGATGATAGATATAATGGACGAAGTCGCAAGGGCGACGGGATGCGACCCGATCGCGGTAAGAGCGGCGTCGAAGTGCCTCTCCGCGGACGTCGCGGCGGCTTTCGATCCCTGCTATCCCGACGTTTACGAGAAGGCGAACTCCGCCCTCCTTTCCTGCGGCGTCGCAGTCGCTAAGTACACGGGATCAGGCGGCAAGTATTCCACGAACGACTGCCCGGCTGAATTCGTCGGCGAAGTCCGCGACGTGCTCGACGCGGCGGGAGTCCTCTGGCAGACTGCAGAGCTCGGCAAGGTGGACGCGGGCGGCGGCGGAACTGTCGCTAAGTACATATCCCGCTACAACATAGACACGCTCGATATCGGAGTTCCCGTCATTTCGATGCACGCTCCGTTCGAGATAGTCTCCAAATACGACGTTTACAGCGCGCACAAAGCGTTCTCCGCATTCTGCAAAGGTTGAATATGCTCGATAAACTGAGAGAGACCGAAAGGCGGTACGAGTCTCTGGAGCGCGAGATATCGTCTCCGGAGACCCTCGCCGATATGGAGCGATACAAGACTCTGATGAAGGAGTACAAGAATCTGACTCCGATCGTCGCGAAGTACCGCGAATACGTTAAAAACAGAAACGACGCCGAAGGCGCGAAGGAGCTGATGGAGTCGGAGAGCGACCCCGAGCTTCGCGCTCTCGCCGAGGAGGAATACTACGCTCTGCGCGATTCGCTCGCCTCTATCGAGGAGAAGCTGAAGATCCTTCTTCTTCCGAAGGACCCGAACGATGACAAGAACGTCATCGTCGAGATCAGAGCGGGGGCGGGCGGCGAGGAAGCCGCGCTATTCGCGGGCGACCTTTACAGAATGTACACGATGTACGCCGATACGAAGAAGTTCAAAACGGAGCGCATCAGCTTCAACGAGACCGGTCTCGGCGGCTTCCGCGAGATCACTTTCATGATCACCGGAGAGGGAGCTTACTCCCGCTACAAGCACGAGAGCGGAGTACACAGAGTCCAAAGAGTTCCCGTCACGGAGTCGTCCGGCAGGATACAGACGTCGACGGCGACCGTCGCCGTTCTGCCCGAAGCGGAGGACGTAGAGGTGGAGATAAACCCCGCCGACCTCGAGATCGAGACGATCAAGAGCAGCGGCGCCGGCGGCCAGCATATCAACAAGACAGAGTCGGCGATAAGGCTCATCCACAAGCCGACGGGCATCGTCGCCGAGTGCCAGGACGAGCGGAGCCAGTTCAAAAACAAAGATAAGGCGATGAAGCTCCTCAAGACGAAGCTGTACGATATGAAACAGCGCGAGCAGGACGAGAAGATCGCCTCTGAGCGGCGCAGTCAGGTCGGAACGGGAGACCGCAGCGAGAGGATCAGAACGTATAATTTTCCTCAGGGAAGAGTGACCGATCACCGCATCGGTCTTACTCTCTATTCTCTGGAGAACTTCCTCAACGGCGACCTCGACGGAATGATCGACGCGCTTGCTACCGCGGAAAACGCGGAAAAACTTAAGGGAAACGAAGAATAAACGTGAAAACCGAATTTTACAGCGCGGCGGAAGGAGACGGCGTTTTCGACCGCTGCGGAGAAATAATAAGAGCGGGAGGGCTCGTCGCTTTCCCGACCGAGACCGTCTACGGGCTCGGAGCCTCGGCGCTGTCGCGAGGCGCCGTTCCGAAAATATTCGCGGCGAAGGGAAGACCCTCGGACAATCCGCTGATAGTCCACGTCGCGTATCCGGACGAGGCGGAAGAGCTCGCCGTGACGTCACCTGCGTACTACGAGCTCGCGGAGCGTTTCATGCCGGGACCTCTCACGGTCATCCTTCCGAAAAAGGACGCGGTGCCGTACGAAGTCACCGCGGGGCTCGACAGCGTCGGTATCAGATGCCCGTCTCACGACGCGGCGCACAGACTTATAATTGCCGCGGGAGTGCCGATAGCGGCGCCCTCCGCGAACGTATCCGGCGCGCCGTCGCCGACGAGCGCCGCTCACGTCATGCGCGACATGGACGGACGTATCGACGCCGTCATCGACGGCGGTGAGTGCGACATAGGGCTCGAATCGACAGTCATCGCGCTGAACGGACGGCGCGCGAAAATACTCAGACCCGGCGCCGTGACGAGGGAGGATCTTCTCGAAGTCCTCGAAGAGGTGACGGTCGATCCGGCGGTAAAAGACCCGTCGAAGGCGGGGGAGCGCCCGTCGTCTCCCGGTATGAAATACAAGCACTACGCTCCGAGAGCGGAGTTCAGACTCGTCGACGCGGAAGGGGACGGATTCGCGTCCTACGTGAATGCTCTCGGCGGCAAGGTCGGAGCCATATGCCTCGGGAGCGAGGCGGGGAAATTCGACTGCTTCAAAAAATATACTCTCGGGGACGAAGACGACGTACGCGAACTCTGCCACAGGCTTTTCGCCATCTTCAGGCAGGCTGACGACGACGGAGTCGAAGTCCTCGCCGCAAGACTTCCGGACTCGACCGGCGAGAGCCTTGCGCTTTACAACAGAATGATCCGCGCCGCTGGGAACAGGATCACCCGCCCCGGCGCGACGGAGGAATAATGGCTAAGAAAAAGATCAAACACGAGATAAAGGAATACGTGGAGCCGGCGCCTTATAACCAGCCGATAACGGAGACTATAGAGAAAAACTATATGCCATACGTTATGAGCGTCATAATCTCCCGCGCGATCCCCGAGATCGACGGCTTCAAGCCTGCTCACAGAAAGCTCCTTTACACCATGTACAAGATGGGACTGATGACGGGTCCGAGGGCGAAGAGCTCGAAGATCGTCGGTCAGACGATGACTCTCAACCCCCACGGCGACGCGTCGATCTACGACACGATGGTCAGACTGACGAGGGGCAACGAGGCGCTTCTTCACCCGTTCGTCGACTCGAAGGGCTCGTTCGGCAAGCAGTACAGCCGCGATATGCAGTGCGCCGCTTCCCGTTACACCGAGGCGAAGCTCGACCCGTTCTGCGCCGAGCTCTTCGGAGGGATAGACCGCGACGCCGTCGACTTCGTACCGAACTTCGAC
>CADBTH010000065.1 GCA_902797495.1 uncultured Ruminococcus sp. | reverse complement strand
TCCTTTTTCTTTCCTTCCTTGACCGTACGGGAGACGTTGAAATCGATGAGGACTACGCGCCCTTCGTTAGAGATCATAACGTTTTCCGGCTTTATATCGCGGTGAACGAATCCGGCGTCATGGATCACCGAGAGCGCGTCGCAGATATCGGAGATCACGCTTTTTGCTCCGCGGTACGTATAAAGACCGTCCTCAAGTACTTCCGCGACGGTCACTCCGTCTATATATTCTTCCATAACGGCAAATCCGTCGTCAAGAGGGACGGTTCCGTAGATCATAGGAAGGTTGGCAAAAGATACGGATGAAAGGAATTCATAAAGCGGCGCCCTGTTCGCTAGCAGTTTGAGCACCGCTTTTTTATCGAATTTTTTATTGTTGACGAGCAACGTCCTGCAATCGTTTTTATCCGCCAACAGCTTGATAATTCCGTATTCATCACGTATACTCTTTTCAAACTCTTCTCTGTTCATCGGCGCCTCCTTTCCGATATTCAAACCGGAGCCCGAAACGGGCTCCGGAACTCATTGTAGGGGTCCTCAAGGCGAATAAAATGAGCCTTGGGGTTCGCGTTTACAAGTGTAAGATCATTTTTGCAAACTGGAAATATACGAGGAGCGAGAGCGCGTCGACGATGGTCGTGATGAAAGGCGACGCCATGACCGCGGGGTCAAAGCCGATCTTCTGCGCCAGCAGAGGAAGGGTCGCGCCGACGAGCTTTGCGATAAACACCGTTACAATAAGGGTCAGGCATATTACGAGTATCGTCGATATATTGAGCCCTTCGTTGTGAAAGATCATTTTGTCGAAGACGAGGAGCTTCACGAAGTTTGCGGCTGCGAGCGTCGCGCCGCAAAGAAGGGCTACTCTCATCTCGTTCCATACGACTTTGAAGAAGTCGGAGAACGCGATATCGTCAAGGGAAAGTCCGCGGATGATCGTAACTGACGCCTGAGAGCCGGAGTTTCCTCCGGTGTCCATCAGCATCGGTATGTAGGCGATAAGGATCGGTATGCTGTTCAGGCTGTTTTCGAATCCCGCAATGATCTGTCCCGTAAAGGTTGCCGAGACCATGAGGAGGAGGAGCCACGGGATCCTCTTTCTCCATGCTTCGAACGGACTCGTCTTCAGATACGGTTTGTCGGACGGAAGGATAGCAGCCATCTTTTCGATATCCTCGGTGTCCTCTTCGCTGATGACGTCCATAGCGTCGTCGAACGTAACGATACCGACGAGTCTGTTTTCTTTATCCGTGACGGGGATCGCGAGGAAGTCGTATTTGTCCATTGAACGCGCGACGTCCTCTTTGTCGTCGAGAGTGTTGACGGAGACGATGTTCGTCTCCATGATATCGCCGACGACAGCGTCGTTTCCGGCGATTATCATGTCCTTGACTGTGAGCACTCCGATAAGGTGACGTTCGCGGTCCGTGACGTAACAGGTGTAAATGGTCTCTTTCTTGAGTCCGGTGTCTCTGATACGCTCAAAAGCGGCGGCGACAGTCATCTCGGGGCGAAGCTCTACGAACTCCGTCGTCATGATAGAGCCCGCGCTGTCCTTCGGATAGTGGAGGAGCTGATTTATCATCTGCCGCTTTGCCGGAGTCGCCTGAGCGAGAATTCTTTTTACGATATTGGCGGGCATCTCTTCGATGATGTCGACAGTATCGTCCATGAACAGCTTATCGACGACGTAGCCGAGCTCGGCGTCCGAAAAGCCTTCGACGAGCTGGCGCTGCATGTCCGATTCCATCTCGACAAAGACCTCCGCCGCAAGCACTTTGGGAAGAAGTCTGAAAAGAAGCGTGAATTCGTCAGGCGGGAACTCCTCGAACAGGATAGCGATATCCGCCGGCTCCTTATCGCTCAGAAGGTCTCTGATCCTGGCGTAATTTTTCTCATCGATCAGTCGATCGATCTCCTCATAGAGGTCTTCATAAATCTCATCGAACATAAGTTTACAACCTCCATATCATTCCACCTCGTATTTCCCGGCTGAAAGCCGAATTTTATCTATCGCTTCCTTCATATCGGGGGCTCTGAAGGACGCCGTACCTACGACGAAAACGTTCGCTCCCGCTTCGGCGCAGAGAGATGCGGTCTCTTGGTTGATACCTCCGTCGACCTGTATATCGACGTCAGGCGACATTTCGCGGATGGCGGCGATCTTCGGGAGCATATCGCTCATGAATTTCTGACCGCCGAAGCCGGGCTCAACGGTCATTACGAGCGCCATATCGATATATGGGAGATAGGGTTTGATGTCTTCCGCCGGAAATTTGGGACGCAGAGCTATCGCCGCTCTCATTCCCTCGTTCTTAATCTCCCAGAGGGCCTTTATTATATCGGATTCGGGCGCTATATCGTGATGGATCGTTACACTGTCCGCGCCGCACGCCTTCAGCTCTTTTATATACTTCTGCGGGCAGACGGTCATCATGTGCACGTCTACGGGAATCGACGCCGCGCTCTTCGCGGCCTTTATAAAGTCGAAGCCGAAGCTTATATTCGGAACGTAAACTCCGTCCATAACGTCTGCGTGGAGCCAGTCGGCGCCGCTCTCTTCGGCGCGCTTCATTTCACGCCCCACCTTCAGCATATCGCACGCGAGAATGGACGGAGAGATCAAAACTTTCATAACAACACATCTCCGTTTCTTCACTGCGGACTGTCGGTCCGCATATGATAATATCGAGGCGTCGCCGTTTTTCGACACGCCGCCGGAACAGTTTTACAGGGCGCAGAAAGGTCCGGGAAGTCTAAAGTGCAGGAAGTTTGCAAAAGTCCCGAAACGCCCGATAATATATATCACATTGAGGAAGCTCTGCTGTGTTCCTCGAGCAGGCACACGGCGTGAGCGCAGATACCCTCCATCGCTCCGGTGAAGCCCATTTTTTCCTCGGTCGTCGCTTTGACGTTTATCTGACGGGGCTTGAGTCCCGCCGTCTCGGCGATGCTCTTTTTTATTTGTTCTACGTATTGAGAGAGTTTCGGGGCTTCGGCGATAACGGTACAGTCGATATACGCGGCGCGGAATCCCGCTTGTCTTACGGTGTTCACGGCTTCCTTGAGAAGCTCCATGCTCGAAATATCCTTGTACTTCTCATCGGTGTTCGGGAACTGCTGACCTATGTCGGGAAGTCCCGCCGCTCCGAAGAGCGCGTCGATTATCGCGTGAGTCAGAACGTCGCCGTCGGAGTGAGCCTCCATACCGAACGGGCAGTCTATCTCGACTCCGCCGAGTATGAATTTTCTTCCTTCAGCGTATCTGTGCGCGTCGTAACCGTGTCCTATCCTCATTGATCTTTTGCCTCTTCTTTCTCTCTTTTTGTAATAATAAATTCAGCAAGCGAGAGATCGTCTCTCGTTGTCAGCTTTATATTGTCGTGTCCGCAGTCTACGAGCTTTACTCTCAGTCCGACGTGTTCCGCCATCATGCAGTCGTCCGTGACCTCGATCCCGTCTCTTTTCGTGATCGCCGCGGCGGTCTCGTATACGGAAAACTTGAATATCTGCGGGGTCTTTACGAGCCATACGCGCTCGCGGTCCTCTGTAGACGCGATAAAGCCCCGGTCGTTTGCGATCTTCACCGTATCGACGACTCTTTCCGCGGCGGCCGCGGCGCCGTATCTGAACGCCGCAACGACCGTGTTTTCAATGATCTCTTCCGTGACGAGGCATCTTGCCGCGTCGTGGATCGCGATAAATTTGCATTTGTCCGAGACGGCGGCGGCGCCCTTCATCGAGGACTCCTGTCTCGTGTCTCCGCCTTCGACGACGGCAGAAACTTTTTTCAGTCCGTACTCTTCGATATACCCTTTTACGGTATCGATCTCGTCGCATCTAGAGACGACGACGATCTCATTGATCCGGGGAGACTTTTCAAAAGCCGTAATACTTCTGACAAGGGCGGGTATTCCGCAGACGTGAACGTGTTGTTTAGTTCCGCCCTCCGAGCCGAATCTCGAACCGATACCGGCGGCGAGGATAACGGCAGACGTGTAGTGCTTCTGAAGTACTGCGCCCGACAGTACGCTTCGTATTAAGTTCAAGTCGTCGCCTCCCCTTCGCTCTCGATATTTATGCCCTTTTATTTTACCACCAAACAAATAAATTGTAAACCCTAATGAAACAATTAATCTTGATGTTTTTCAAAAAACGTGGTAGAATGTAATATATGATCGGAGGTGTCATTATGAGAATACTTGAAAACTTAAAACCGGAAAGAGTTTTTTACTATTTTGAAGAGCTGTCCGCGATACCGAGAGGAAGCGGAAACGAGAAAGGCGCGGCGGATTTTGTCGAGTCCTTCGCGAAGGAGCACGGGCTTTTCTGCCACAGGGATAAAAACAACAACGTATTTATAAAGAAAGCGGCTTCCGAAGGTCGCGAAGCGTCTCCCGCCGTCCTCCTTCAGGGTCACATGGATATGGTGTGCGAGAAGAATTCGGGCACAGTTCACGATTTTGAAAAAGACGGCATCAAGCTGATCCTCGACGGTGACACGATAAGCGCGGACGGCACGACCCTCGGCGCGGACGACGGAGTTGCCGTTGCGATCATGATGGCGATACTCGAGGACGATGACGCCGTACACGGCCCGCTCGAATGTCTTTTCACGACAGAGGAGGAAACCGGACTCGGCGGAATGAAGGCATTCGACAAGAGCCTTGTCTCAGCGAAATATATGCTCAACCTCGACTCCGAGGACGACGACTGCGCGACGGTCTCCTGCGCGGGCGGGGTTAGAACTGATTTTGAGTTCTGCGATATTCCATTTGAGAGATGCGCCGGCAAAGTGACGCTGAGCGTCACGGGGCTCACGGGAGGCCACTCCGGCGCAGACATAGACCTCGGAAGAGCGAACGCGATAAAAGTCGCTTTCTCCATGCTCTCCGGGCTTGAAAACGTCAGGCTGATCGAGGCTGTAGGCGGAAGCAAGGACAACGCGATCCCGCGAGAGTGCACGATCGTCTTCACCTGCGACGACGCAATGTCCGCCCCTTCGATACTCGCCGAGTGCGCGAACGACGTCAGAGAGACCCTCTCGGACGACGACAAGTCCTTCAAGTTCAACGCTGAATACTCGGTCGGCGCTTACCACGCCTTCGCGGAAAAATACAGCAGAGGGATCATAACGCTCGTAAACTCTCTTCCCTACGGCCCTCTCGGTATGTGCGAGGACGTTCCGGGGCTCGTTGAGACGTCTTCAAACCCCGGTATCATCAAAACGGACGGATCGTCCGTTAAGATCACCTCGTCCTCCCGCTCCTCGGTCTCCGAAAGGCTTGACGGAGTTATCGCGAGCCTCGACAGCCTCGCGGAGTTCACGGGTGCGACAAAGATCACTCACCGCGACCGTTACCCCGGCTGGGACGTCACGAAGAACTCAAAGCTCCAGGCGATATATAAGGAGGCGTACCGCGACCTGTTCGGCGAAGAGCCAAAGATCGTCGGGATCCACGCGGGTCTCGAATGCGGCCTTATCAAGGAAGCGATCCCCGACCTCGACATCATCTCGACCGGTCCGAACGCGCGCGACATCCACACACCGGACGAGACCCTCTCCGTCAGCTCGACGGAAAAGGTATATAAACTCACAAAGGAAATACTTAAGAGACTCGCATAAAATTCAGAAGCCGCGTTTCCGCGGCTTCTTTTTCTCGCATATTTTTCCTTGTCCGGAATATACATATACAAAAAACATCCGGAGGGAAAAATGTTTATCTATTCAATCAAAGGAAGCACTCTCAAATTCGTCGGCATAATCTGCCTTGCGGCGGTGCTGATGGTGTCTCTTCTCGTACTCGTACCAAAAAACAGCGTTTCCGCCGAGCCTACCGCCGCTGAAGCGACTGTCAACTTCGACAAGATCAGATCGAACACGGACAGAGTGAAATTTCTGAAGCAGTTCGGCTGGGAAGTCGAAAAGAGCCCCGAAAAAGAGACAGTCGTCAGAATTCCGTCCGAATTTGACTCCATCATGTCCTCTTACAACGACCTTCAGAAGAAGATCGGACTCGACCTCGAAAAATTCTCCGGCAAGGAGGCCGTCAGATACACCTACAAGGTCACAAATTACCCAGACTACGACGGCGAGGTCTTTGCAAATATCATTCTTTGCAAAAACTCCGTAATAGCCGGAGACGTCTGCTCAGCCGACGTTGACGGCTTCATCCACGACCTCACCTTCCCCGGCGGCATTCCCGAAGAAACTACCGTCCCCGAAGAAACTACCACAGACACCACCGCCGCCGAATCCGCCGCGGAAACCGTCCCCGAGGAAACAACGGCGGGATAAACCCCTCACCCACCTTCGGCGGAGCGGTGGGAGAATTGCGGAAGCAATGCGGAACAGCGCGAGCCGAAACAGAGAGCGCAATAAGGCGAATTAAAATAGTACGGCGAAAGTGTTCGACACACTTTCGCCGCTTATGCGTTTTTATTATAACAAAAGTTGATAACAATGATATATAACATTTGCTAGTCGACGAGCATTTCCTTCAATCCGCGTAAATCTTTAAGATTTATTATACCATCATTGTTAATATCGCAACTATCGATATATTCAGCTGTCTCTCTACCAGCGACTATACTTTTCATAGTTGATAAATCTTTCATACTTATTATACCATCACGATTAACATCACCCATAGGAGCACGCAGTACCGGAATTATCTCTGTTTTTTCTTTATCACAGAATTTACATTTATACAGATAGACCCCCGTTTCCTTGTATGTTGGGAATAATACTATCGTACCTTCGTTCCAATCATGATTATAATGAATATTTGCCCACAATAACTCTTGGTTGTTAGTTTCAACATCAAGATTAATCCATTCAGATTCCTCTCCTTCAAAGCAAATATCTGTTAATGATGAACAATTAAAGAAAGCTTTATCCTTCACAGTTCTTACATTCTTAGTAATTACAATTGTTTTTAAAGAAGTACATCCTTCAAAGGCTGAAGAGTTAATTTTTGTAACGCTTTCCGGGATTGTAATCGTTTTTAAACTATAGCATCCGCTAAACGCACGTTGACCAATTATCTCTACCGTATTTCCCAAATCAATGCTCGTTAATGAAGAGCAAAACTTAAAAGCATCATCTCCAATTCTATAAACGCTGTCAGGAATCACAATACTTTTTAACCCCGATTGACTAAATGCGTTAGTAGAAATGTAAGTCACATTATTAGGAATTACTACACTTTGAAGACCACTTTCGCAAAAAGCGTATGAACCGATAGCTCTTAATTCACTTGGAAAATCAACGCTTTTTAATGAGTAACATCCTTGAAATGTATTGTCACCTATTTCTGTAACACTATCCGGGATAATCACATTATTTAAGTTTGAGCATCCACTGAAAGCTGCTGTTGCAATAGTTGTAATACCATCACCAATAATTACTTCTTTGATCTGATCTCGATAATCATACCATGGACGCATCGTTCCCATATAATATGGCATTTCACCGTATCCTGATATTGTGAAAACACCGTTTTCATCAAGTTGCCAATGAAAATTTCTATTATTCCCCGATACATTTTCCGCAAATGATACAACCGGAAAAGCGGCAAGTTGAATGATAATCAGTAGCAGGGCAATAAGTATGAATACTGTTCTTTTCATAATTACATCTCCTCAATAAAAAATGCGCAGACGAGCTGCGCATAAAAAACGCACAACTCTGTTCTGTCGCCAAACAAAAACATTCAGTTTATCACACAAGAGTGTTATAAAAGGTGAGAGTGCATTTTTATCAGATGATAAAAATCACTCTTGTGGATAACTATTTTGTTTTTGTTTGGCACAATTATTCTACCACATTTATTCTTAATATGCAATACTTTTTTAATGTTGGAAATACATTTATTATGTAACGGTTTATATTTATATTGTATTTTCTCAATTATTATGGTAACATATTGTTGATTTGGAGGATGATATGGAACAGAGGAGCATTTATCTTTCTATAGAAGATCAAAAGATTATAAGCAGTATAGTTGATATAGTTTTAGCAAGTCATTCAATGAATCCGTCAACAGTATCAAATATGATTTCTAAAGTAGAAAAATGCGGGTTGTTTATTGTTTATAATAGGTTCTCATTTACTGTATATAAGCACAATTTGAATATCGATCAATTCAATCTATTCATGAATCAATTATCAAATCTAGCAAATAAACACATGGATAAGGAAACTCTTAAAGCGAGATTGGAATATGCTGCATTAATATCATATATAAACAATGCTTCTCATTCATACATAAAAGGTGATTTGTTAAATGCTATTATCATTAAAACCGTACGCCCTGATTTTGAAATTGTTAGTAATGATAATAGATATGGAATAGAAGTCGTTCGCTTGACAACTGAATATGATCAAATTGGATTCCGGATATCTGATGTAATATCCGGTACTCAAAACGTTAAAGATGCAAAAAAGGCTTCAATCAATAAATTTGGTGCTAAAGCTAATAATTACGAGTATGTTACAATAAACTCTGAACCAAAACTAATGACAAAACTAACTACCACTCCATATAAAAATAAGAGACAAGAATTTGCGAAAAAAGTATTTGATAAGTATGAAAAGTATAAGAATCAGATAGATGACTACAAAGGGTTTATGATTCTTTGTGATGCAAGCGATGAATACGCTCTAACACATTTAGATGATGTAAAAGAATTATTAGATTTTATAAAAAAACATTATTATGAAAAAGAATTCTGTGTATCGATTCTATTCATTAACGAAAAAAATCATTTTGAAATATACGAAGAAGTAATATAGATATAAGTTATTGTTTCGCATTCGGCGGGAGCGGTGAGAGTGAGCGGAAGCGAACGGACAGCGCGAGCCGAACTATAGAGTGCGATAGGGCGAGCAAGATTCGGCGATCGTTCCCCGTGAGGCGTAGTAGTCTACGTCGTGAATCGAGAACGGCGAAAGGAAAAAGACGCGGTGAAAGTGTTCGACACACTTTCGCCGCGTTTGCTAATTTAAACATTTTTGCAAACTGAATATACTTCAGCCCGCTTTTTTCGGTGTTGCCGTCGTATCGCGCTCTACTTTAGCTCAGTCGCTGATGTAGGGCATTAAAGCTACCTGACGCGCGCGCTTGATAGCGACAGTAAGCTGTCTCTGATGCTTAGCGCACGTACCCGTAACTCTGCGGGGCAGGATCTTTGCTCTCTCGCTGACGTACTTTCTCAGTCTGAGAGTATCCTTATAATCGATCTCGTCGATCTTATCCGTGCAGAACGCGCAGACTTTCTTTCTCTTGCGGTTGTTCTGACGGGGAGCGCGCTCGCGGCGCTCTGTGTTCTCAGCGGGAGCTTCT
>CADBTH010000064.1 GCA_902797495.1 uncultured Ruminococcus sp. | reverse complement strand
CCGGTCGTCTGCTCGTCCGTCACGGAAACAAGTATCAGATAGGGATTTTCGCCGTTTCCGAGGTACTTCGCGTCGTCGTAAACGCTGTACTCAAGAGACGCACATCCGTAGAATACGTTCTTTGAGACGTAAGTGATATCCGAAGTGATATCCGCGCCAGTTATCTGCGCCCGGTACTGGTACCACGGAACGTCGCTCGGGGACGTGTAATCGGTCATATCTCCACTGCCGCCGATAGTAAGAACTCCGTCCGACGGATCGAAGGACCATGTGAGGTCATCGCCGCACGCGCCGGATACGGGCGACGCCGAAAGACCGCTCGTCATGAGCGGTATCAGCATCGACAGACAAATGATAACGGACAGGATCTTTTTCATTATTATCACCTTTAAAATATTAGTGGGTATACTGCTCTGATTATATTATATCATTATATTCCGAAATTTCAAGAGTTCTTTTTCCGCATGGTACATAGTAAAACGACGGTGATAATCCTATTTTTTGTTTGTATTACCTATTGACATAGTAGGTTGATAGGTGTATAATTGGGGTGAACTTAAAAAAGGAGTGATAAAATGAAGATATACGCTGACAACGCGGCGACGACGAAAATGAGCAGACGAGCGATAGAAGCCATGACGCCTTATCTTGATAATATATACGGAAATCCTTCGAGCCTCTACTCGGCGGGGCAGGAGGCGAAGGAGGCGCTTGAGAGGGCGAGAGCGTCCGTTGCAAGATGCATCGGAGCAGATCCCGCGGAGATATACTTCACCTCGGGCGGCTCGGAAGCCGACAATCAGGCGATCCTCTCCGCCGCGCGTATCGGAAAGAGGACGGGCAAGACCCACATCGTTTCCGATATGATCGAGCACCACGCTGTGCTTCACACGCTCGAGCGTCTCGAAGACGAAGGCTTCGAAGTGACTTATCTGCCCGTACACGAGAACGGGATCGTAAGACCGGAGGAGGTCGAAGCGGCGATAAGGCCGGACACGTGTCTTGTAACGATCATGTACGCGAACAACGAGATCGGAACGATCCAGCCGATAAGAGAGATCGGAAAGATCTGCCGCAAACGCGGCGTTCTCTTCCACACGGACGCGGTGCAGGCGGTCGGGCATATACCCGTGAACGTAAAAGACGACAACGTCGATATGCTCTCGGCTTCCGCTCACAAGTTCCACGGGCCGAAGGGAGTCGGATTCCTTTACGCAAAGCGCGGAGTCAGACTTGCGAACCTGATAGAAGGCGGCGCTCAGGAGAGAGGAAAGAGAGCCGGGACGGAAAACGTCGCCGGTATCGTCTCGATGAGCGCGGCGCTCGAAGAATCATATGAAAAAACGGAGGTAACTGCAGAGCGGCTCTCCGCTCTGCGCGATATGCTCATAGACGGGCTCTCAAAAATACCGCATTCCGCTCTGAACGGAGACAGGACGAGGCGTCTTCCCTCCAACGTAAACTTCTGCTTCGAGGGGATCGAGGGAGAGTCGCTTCTCCTGCTTCTCGACGACCTCGGGATCATGGCTTCTTCCGGATCCGCCTGTACGTCCGGGTCTCTCGACCCGAGCCACGTGCTTCTGGCGATCGGAAGAGTCCACGACGTCGCCCACGGCTCTCTCCGCCTGACGATCGGCGAAGAGACGACCGAGGAGGAGGTCGTTTATATGATCGATTCGGTAAAGGAAGTCGTAGAGAGACTGCGCTCCTTCTCACCGGTCTGGCGCGACCTCAACGCCGGCGTAAAAGAATTTATCCTTTAAGGAGGCACAATATGGCGCTTTACAGTGAAAAAGTTATGGATCATTTCCGCAATCCCCGCAACGTCGGCGTTATAGACGACGCGGACGGCGTAGGAGAAGTCGGCAACGCGAAATGCGGCGACATCATGAAGATGTATCTCAAGATAGACGACGACGTTATAAGCGACGTCAAATTCGAGACTTTCGGCTGCGCGAGCGCCGTCGCTTCAAGCTCGATGGCGACGGAGCTCATAAAAGGAAAGCCCGTCTCGGAAGCGATGACGCTCACTAACAAGGCGGTAGCCGAGGCTCTCGACGGGCTTCCCGCATACAAGATGCACTGCTCCGTCCTCGCCGAAGAGGCTATCAAAAACGCACTCGACGATTACTACGAAAAACATCCCGAAAAAAGAAAGGATAATTAAAAATGTCAGATTATAAATTTGAAACGCTTCAGCTCCACGTGGGTCAGGAAAACGCCGACCCCGCTACTGATTCCAGAGCGGTACCGATATATCAGACGACAAGCTACGTCTTTCACAACTCCGAGCACGCGGCGGCGCGCTTCGGTCTCACCGACGCCGGAAACATCTACGGCAGACTGACGAACTCGACTCAGGACGTTCTCGAAAAGAGAGTCGCCGCTCTCGAGGGCGGAGTCGCGGCACTCGCGCTCGCGTCGGGAGCTGCGGCGATAACTTACACGATACAGGCTCTCGCTCAGAAGGGCGAACACGTCGTCGCGCAGAAGACGATCTACGGCGGGAGCTACAATCTTCTCGCGCACACGCTCCCTCAGTACGGGATCGAGTCCTCGCTCGTCGATATCCATAACCTCGACGAAGTGACGGCGGCGATAAAGCCCAACACGAAGGCGATCTACATCGAAACGCTCGGTAACCCGAACAGCGACATCCCCGATATCGAAGCTCTCGCCGCGATCGCTCACGCGCACGGCATCCCGCTCGTTATCGACAACACGTTCGGAACTCCCTACCTTATCCGCCCGATAGAGTACGGCGCGGATATCGTCGTTCACTCGGCGACAAAGTTCCTCGGCGGACACGGCACGACCCTCGGCGGCGTTATCGTCGACTCGGGCAAATTCAACTGGACGGCTGAAAAATATCCGAATATCGCCGCTCCCAACCCGAGCTATCACGGAGTCTCCTTCACTGCGGCGGCAGGACCTGCGGCGTTCGTGACTTACGTTCGCGCGATACTCCTTCGCGACACCGGAGCCGCGATCTCCCCGTTCAACGCGTTTCTGCTCCTTCAGGGAGTCGAGACCCTCTCGCTCCGCCTCGAGAGACACGCTGAGAACACGAAAAAGGTGCTTGAGTACCTCTCGAACCATCCGAAAGTCGAAAAGATAAACCACCCCGCTCTGTCGGATCACCCTCAGCACGCGCTGTACGAAAAGTACTTCCCGAACGGCGGCGGCTCGATCTTCACGTTCGACGTAAAAGGCGGGCGCGAGGAAGCGTGGAAGTTCATCGACGCGCTGAAGATATTCTCTCTTCTCGCGAACGTCGCGGACGTAAAGAGCCTCGTCATCCACCCCGCTACGACGACTCACTCTCAGCTCTCGAAGGAAGAACTCGAGGAGCAGAACATACACGAAAACACGATACGCCTCTCCATCGGCACCGAGCACATCGACGACATAATCGCAGACCTCGAAGCGGGCTTTGCGGCGATCCCGTGACACAAGAATTTTCCCCGGGTTTTGAAGCCCGGGGATATTTTTGTTGTATTCTCTTCCGACCTATGGTATAATAAAGAGAATGAACTATACGAAAGAAGGACTTAATATGACTGTCAGAAGACTTATATCATTGCTTCTCGCACTCCTCTTCACCCTCCCGCTCGCGTCGTGCGGAGAAGAAAAAGAAGCGGAAAAAGAAAAGAAGAGGACGGAAAGCGAGATCGTCGAAGAACTCGCGGTATACTACGGCACTTACGGCGAGGAGGCGGACTCCAAAACGAACGAACTGCTCGAAGAGCTCCGAGCCATAGACGGAGTCACAGCCGATAAGTGGGCAAAGATCATAGGACTGTGGAAGGAAGTCAACGGGGACGTCGCTCTTAACTACGGCGTACTGCCCGACGGACTTGACGACACCGACGCGCTCTGTCTCGTCGCGCTCGGCTTTCAGCTCAACGAGGACGGGACGATGAAGGACGAGCTGATAGAACGGCTGAAGGTCGTCCTTGCGAGCGCAAAGAAGTACCCGAACGCTTACGTCGTCTGCACGGGCGGCGGCACCGCGAAGAACGACAAGACCGCGACGGAAGCGGGCAGGATGGCAGAGTGGCTGACCGACAACGGGATTTCAAAGGACCGCGTCATCGTCGAGGACAAATCGATAACTACCGCGCAGAACGCGATCTACACCTATGAGATCTTAAAGGAAAAATACCCGTCGGTATCGAAGATCGCGATAATCTCGAGCGACTACCACATTGCTACCGGCGCGCTCCTCTTCGGAGCCGAGGCGACCCTCATCGCCGACAAGGCGGGAGATGAGAAATATGAAATAGTTTCAAACGCCGCTTACAAAGCGCCGTCCGGCACACTCTCGACGATGTTCCAGGCGGGAGCGCTCATCGAGCTCTCAGGAGATATCGAGACCGCGTTCGATATCTACTACGAAGAATACGATATCCACGACCTCCCTCCGCTCGGAGACTGATAAATAAGAAAAAGGAAGTCCTTGTGTGGACTTCCTTTTTTACGTCTGATTCATCTTCTGAGGTATTCCGACGACACCGGGAATTCGAAGTAGGTCTCGGGATAGGGTTCGTCTTTGAGGCGGAAGTGCCACCACTCGCAATCGAGCGGTTCGAAGCCGTTTCTCACCATCGCCTTCTGAAGGATCATACGGTTTCCGTACTGCTCTTCCGTGATCCCGCGGTAATCGGGGTGAGAGACCTCGCTGAACAGGTCGAACGGACTTCCCATATCGAGCTCTTTCCCCGTCTTCATATCGAGAAGGGTGAGGTCGACCGCGCTTCCTCTGCTGTGGCTCGACATCTTCGCGATATATCCTTTTGCGAAAAGCTCCTGCTTTTCGAGAGACGGATAGAAGTATTCCTTCATACGGATATCCTGATCCTCTATTCCCCAGAGCACGAAGTGCTTGACGGCGCACGCCGGTCTGTAAGCGTCGAACACCTTGAGGCGATATCCCCGGACGATGAGCTCGCCGGCTACCGACTTCAGCGCGCGGGCGGCTTCTTTAGTGAGAAGCGCGCACGGCTCTTCGTATCCGTCGATCCTCTCGCCGATAAAATTGTAAGTCGAATAGTATCTGATCTCCTGTATGATTTGCGGAACGAAGTCCGACAGGAGAACGAATCCCGAGGGATCCATCGTAACGCCGCCGTATTTTGCCGTCATAACGCAGTACCTCTCGTTATATGTTTCAGGACTTGTAAGATATAAACGTGAAAATTATGTAAAAGGCTATCATGCCGCCGAGTATCAGCGCCTGCTTAACGCGGTGCTTTGTGACGAGTCCCGCGAATTCGCGGACGGCTGCGTTCGGCCAGAAGTACCATTTCGTCTTCGCGCCCATTCCCTCCGCGCGCATCTTGACGCGCCTTGCGAAAATGCCGCTGCGGAAGACGTGGTAGTTGGTAGTAGAGTAAGCAACCTTTGCGTCTGCGGAGGCTGAGTCTATGATCTCTTTCGAGAACTTCATATTCTCAAACGTATCCGTAGAGCGGTTCTCTTCTATGATCCTCTCTTCCGGGATCCCTTGCTCCATAAGATACCTCTTCATGGAGGCGCTCTCGGAGACCGTCTCGTCCGAGCCTTTTCCGCCGGACGGTATGAACGTCAGCTCTTTCCCCGTCTCCTCCTTCTGCTTTCTGTAGAAAGCGATGGCGCGGTCTATCCTGCCGCGGAGGATTGGGGACGGCGTTCCGTCCTTTTTCACCCTGCATCCGAGGATTATGAGAAAATCCTTGTTTCTCTCGGGCTCGTGACGGACGGCGATAGCGTCGCCGACGATAACGCCGATGAGCATACATTCGAAATACAGATATATCGCCGCGACGATATTGGTCACGATATCGTGTATCATCACCTCGGTCTCGCTTCCCGAGACCGCGTAGTCAAAAGCGTAGATGAACACCGCGCCGCCTGCGAGAAGGAAAGAGAGTATGATCCCGAGGACGTTGACCGGTCTGAATCCCTCGTGTATTATCAGCGAGATATTGGACGCGCAGAGCGCGATGCAGAAGACGGCGAGGAAGGGAGACGTCAGTATGATGTAGTTCTTCGCCGATTCGAGCGCGATGAACAAGGTCTCGCTGTGGTAGTAAACTCCCGGCTCCTTTATCATATTCACCGTCAGTATCACGTTCGTGACCGCCACGAAAATGGTGAAGATCGCGAAACCGATATAGAAAACGGTATTGTACGAATAGAGATTGTATCTTATCTGCCTTATGAAGGCGCGCACCAGAAGCGCCGCGACGGTAAAATAGTAGACGTCGAACAGAACGCTGATCGCGACGGCATGCTCATGCGCCCCGGTCAGAATAAGCGCGCCGACTGCGACTGCGAGCGCGGCGGTGAGCGCCGCGACGTTCCACAGCTTCGGCTTTTTATCGAGTGTGTCAAGTCTGATCACTTGGGTCATTTCCTCACGTCGTTCAAAAATCTTGTGAGTCCCGCGGGGTCTTCCGTCCTCTCGGGGCCCGTGTCGCCGAGCGCGACCATCTTGTTCGTGCCGTGGTAATCGCTTCCCGCGGTAACGTACAAGTCAAACCTTTCGGCAAGCAAGAGCATCGAGCGGCAGAGTTTATCTGTAAAACCGGAATAGAACGCCTCGACTCCGCGCAGTCCGAAACCGACGAGCCGCTCGAGCCTCTCTTCCATCTCTTCCCCGACGATCAGCTCGTCGCCGCTGCCGTAGAAGGGGTGGGCGAGGACGGGGATACCGCCGCTCTTCAGTATCGCGTCGATCGCAGTCTCCGGACGGATGCGTTCGCTTGCGACGCGTATCTTGTTCAGGTATTCCTTCATCGCGCCGGAGATCGAGTCGGCGTAGCCGTACTTCACCATAAGGTTGGCGATGTGCGGCTTCCCGGGGTTTTCGGCACTCATCAGATCCTCAACGTCCGCGTCCGGAAACGAAAAGCCGTATTCCTCTTTGAGACGCTCTATCCTCGCGCGGACTTTCTTCATACGGATCGAGTGTCCGTACCCGATGAGCCCGGCGACGGGCGCCGAGTCCGGGTCGAATCCGTAGCCGAGAATATGGTATTTTCCCATCTCGTCCCGGCAGGAGAACTCCGCACCGTTTATAAATACGGGGTCGCCTTCCTTCAGTATCTTTCGTATAGCAGCGCAGCCTTTGGCGGCGTAGTGGTCCGTCAGGGCAAAAGCACCGATACCGGCGGCTTTCACGTTCTCAAGGATCTCCTCCGGAGTATCCGTGCCGTCGGAAACGTTGCTGTGCATATGAAGATCGATCTTCAGCGGATAATTCATACTATCATATTTCTTTCTTTAAAGTCAGAATATTCTGTCCGTCTTTGTATTCGTAAGTCACGTCGTCCATCAGACTCTTCGTCATAAAGATGCCGAGTCCGCCTATCTCCCGCTCGTCCGCGGACAGAGTCACGTCCGGGTCCTCCTTTGCGAGCGGATCGTACGGGACGCCGTGGTCTACGAACGTGATCGTCACGCAGACGGGGTCTCCCGAGACTTCCACTCTCACCTTCGCCTTGCCCTTTTCGGGTCTGTAAGCGTAGTTCGCGATATTGACGAATATCTCCTCGACGGCGACTCCGATCTGCATCTTCGCCTTCATTGGGCAGTCCGCCTTTTCAAGATGCTCGTCGACGAACGCCTGTGCCTCGTCAAGGTTCTCCGTCACCGCTTCGAGTTCGAGCTCGTTCGCGCAGAAAAGGAGAGTGTCGTTGTTGCCGAGCAGTTCGATGAGCTTTTCCTTCCAGAAGGCGATCTCGGCGCGTCCCTTTTCGCTCTCGAGTCCCTTGCGGCGGATCGAGCGGCGTATCAGCCTCGTGTAGCCGATTATGCGAGCCTTGTCCTCGACTTCCTTTATCTTTCTCTCGTTCGTAGTTTCGAGGTATTGCGAGAGAGTTTTGTGCCAGAATTTCTCTGCGGTTTCAAAATCGAATCCCTGGAAATGCTTTATCTGTTCGTGATCGAGTTCCGAGAAGCCGATGAACGCGTTGAACATCGAAGCGAGCTCGAAGATCGGATGTCCGACGGCGAGCGTATCCATATCGATGAGAAGGACTTCGTCGTTCTGAAGCTCGAGGTTCTTCGTGTGGTAATCCCCGTGTATCATATGGTCGTCGTGAGGAACGGCCTCGACGAGAGACACGAGCTTTTCGCCAGCCTCTTCGGGCAGATATTCCTTTACGAACTTCGCCCAGGAGAGCGCGGTCTCTTTCATGTCGGGGAGTTTTCCCGCGGGAACTTCCGTGCCGTGTATCTTTTTGAGCATCTTAACGTATTCGTCGACGCACCAGTCGATCCGCTCCGGCTCCTGGGAGAGGATCTTCGCGAACGAGCGCGCGTTCAGCAGTTCAAAGACCGAGCCGTAGCTCTCGCCAACGCGCACGACGTCGTAAGAGATAGCGGTGGGGATGCCGAGTATCAGCGCAAGGCGGGCGACCTCACGCTCGTGCTGAATATCCGCGAGCGCGTCTGCGTTATTGTAGACCTTTACGACGTTGTCGCGGTCTATGCGGTAGATCGTTCCGTTCGCGCCGCGGCCTATCTCCTCGCATCCTTCGACGGATACGACGCGGTAAGCCTTTTCTACGGTCATCATCTCCGTAAAGCCCGTCATGTCGAGTATCTCGTAGACCTCAGAGTTTACGTCCGTTATCCTGATGTCGGAAAAGTTTTTCTTGATTCTGAGTATCACGCGCAGGCCGGCGCTCGAAATATACTCGAGAGCCGACGCGTTCAGGACCACCGCAACGTCTTTATTATCGCCGAGCTCAGCCATAATACTATTCTCTACCTCGGCGGCGTTATTCGAATCGATCCTTCCGGTAAGCTTTATTATTTTTTCTTCCATAGTTGCTTCTCTCCCTGTTTATAAGATCAAAGTCAGATTGTTGAGTCCGAGCGAATTGAAGTAATTCGCTTCTTTTACCGTGCCCATGACCATTCGCAGTCCTATGTGCGCTGCGGGGTCGTCCGTCCGGTGGAGTTCGAGATACTTCGTCGGGTCGAAATGGACGCAGTTGTCGCGGATCCTGATGATCCTGCTGTCCCCTTCAACGACGAGTCTCACGTCCACGTTGTGAGGAAGGTCGTCCTTTGTGAATCCGTGTTCTATGATGTTTACGGTCATTTCTTCCACGCAGAGGCCGATCAGAGTCGACATTTTTTTATCGATCCCGCGCTCACGGCAGAAATCGCAGATCCTGCTCGAAGCCTCGGTCGCTTCTTCCACGGTGCGCACCTCGCACTCGAAGCAGTTCTCGGAGGAGACCGCAAATCCGGGTTCGAGCATCGAGTAGGCGTCGGCGGAAAACGACACCTCGCCGTGATGCCTCCACACTATTATTGACATAATTATCAGAGTCAACGCCTCGCCGCAGACGAATCCGAGCCAGATCCCGATAACGCCGAGGAATCGGCTGAGGACGAACGCGAAGGCGGCGGTGAACACGAAGTTCTGAAGCACCGATATTATCTCGGAGAGCCTCAGTCTGTCGACCCCCTGATAATAGTTCTTGAACGCCGAGTTGAGGGACGACGGAACTATCGACAGTAAGAAGAGCCTGAGTCCGACGACCGCTATCTCCTTGGCGTCGACCGCGTTTCCGAGGAACAGGATTATAAGCGGCCTTGCAAGTATCAGCCCGACGACGGTCACGGCGATATCGAGTATCACCGCGTTCCTCGTCATTGAGCGGACGAGCTCGCGGATCGACGTGCGGTCCCTCTCCGCGAAGAATATCGCGGCGAGCATCATCGCGACGGCTCCTATACCCGAGCCGAAGCAGTAGCATATGTTTCCGACGGTCGAGATGACCGAATAAGCCGCTACCGCGAGCGTTCCGTTGACGTCGGTCAGTCCGAGGAGCATACGGTTCAGAAGGAAGACCAGAAGCACCATACTGATCTGATTGACGACCGTCGGGAAACCGTAGGTCGCAAGCTCACGGCACGTCTTTCCGAACTTACTGATCCTCGTGAAGCGGAACATACAGCTCTTCCGGACGAAGTAACCGATACCGATCGCCACCGCGATGTAGTAACTGAGCGTCGAGGCGAGTCCCATTCCCAGCGTTCCTTTTTTGAATACGAACACGTTCAACAGGTCGAACCCGACGTCCGACAGCGTCATCGCTATGACCGCGGCGACGAGCCTCGTCCTGCGTCCCGCGAGCTGCATATAGGGCACCATCACCTGCGCGCAGAGGAACGCCGGCGCGCCGAGAATAAATCCTATTATGTAATCCTTCGTGAGGCTGAACACCTCCGTGCCCTTCTTCGCTCCGAGAAGCGACGTCACGGGGTCGATGAAGACGAGCACCGCGGTGATACCTACGGCGGATATGGCTGCGACGAGTATCGCCGAGACCGTGTAGCAGACGTTCGTCCCTTTCCGGTCGCCCTTACCCATCGTTTTGCCGCACATGACCTGAACTCCAGAGGAGATCATGCTGCCGAGCGCGGCGAATACGAGCAGCAGCGGACTTGCAAGTCCGTATGCGCTCATGGAATCCACTCCCAGGAACCGTCCGATCATGATACTGTCGACCAGCATACAGAGCGTTACGGTCATGGAAGACACTATCTGAGTCAGAAGCATATCGCGGAAGAGCTTCTTTATCATCGCTCCCGACTCTCCATCTTTGTTTTTATTTCTGAGTCTCATCGTTCTTTTCCTTATATTCGATACGGAGCGCCGTCAGACAGTCAAGCCGCTCCTCGTGCTCTGCAAAACAGACGGCAGGCTTTATTCGATAGTCAGTATATCGGAAAATCCGGTGACCTCGAAGATGTCCATGATCGTCTCGTTCACGTTGACGATCTTCATCTCTCCCTGGCGGTTCATTATCTTCTGAGTCGAAAGAAGCACGCGGAGTCCCGCGGACGAGATGTACTCGAGCCCTTCAAAGTCGAAGGTGAGAGACTTCGCGCCGTCGATGACGGCGGACAGCTCGCTCTCGAGTTCAGGAGACGTTACCGTGTCGAGTCTTCCCTCGAGCGCGCAGATCACGTTTTCGTTTTCAACAGTTTTCTGAATGTTAAGCATAAAACCTCCTCGCGTTCTCTCCGGAACGCTTTTAAAACTATTATTACAGTTTAATATTTTAGCATATAAAAAGAGCAAAGTCAACAATTCGCCCCTTTGCTCTTATATTTATTTTCTTCAATGCATGAAGGAAGAACGGCGGCGCTCAGCGTATTCTTATCCTTTCCTCTCAAAGCAGCGTCAGTCCGTCTTTCCTGAACCGCAGGCAGATGAGCGTACCCTCTTCATACCATCGATAAAGATCCGGACAAGAGTCGGCTCATCGCTGAAGGCAAAGTCTCTGGCTGAGGTGTTATCATAGTCGAAGAATACGACCGCCTTAATCCGCGGGTTGTTCTCTATCAGGTCGAAAACGCTTTTGAAATACGCCTCCCTCACCGCAAGATCGTCATTGGTATAAGCAAACTCGGATATGATCAGAGGCTTGCCGTAACCCTCGAGCCATTCCCTGCGCCCGACCTTTTCATAGTAGTCCCCGGCGTTTTCATAAGGTTCGTAATAGTACTCCTTGACCGTAAGATTGAGAGTCACTCCTACGTAATCAACGTAATCGTCCCCGGGGTAATACGGCGCCGAATACTCGTCGGCGTGATTTGGCGACCACACCCATTTGACCTGAGGCGAGATCTCGCGGGAAAGCCCGACGACGTGCTTCCAGGCAGACTTGTATGTCTCAGGATCCTGACCCTGCCATTCATACCAGCTGAAAGAATACTTCGGTCTCATCTCCATTTCATGAGCAAAGCGTATCAGAACGTCGTTATCCGGACAGACGTCCCGTACGTTCTCAAGGTATGATACGATATAATCGTCGTATTTGCCCGACGCGATCGAATCCAAAGGCGCCTCGTGAGGCTCCCAGGTTATCATCGGGATCGCTTCGTGATCCTGTCCGCACACACTGAGCTTTTTCGTACTGCTTTCTCCGAACCACTTTTCAAACCACCCTAAGATATCGGGCTTCTCCTCAAACGAGAGAAACTTGCCCGGATCGGAAAGATGTATCCCGATATTGCAGACGTCGTCTCTGAGTGATGTATACCCGTCTGCGGAGCCACTGCCGCGACCGTTATTAAGTTTATCCGCCGCAGCGCAGCCGCATATCGCAAAGATGATATTTAAAGCAGCAGCCGCGGCAAGTATTCTGTTTACCGCTCGAAAAGTCAAGGTAATACCGCCTGTTCTGTTATGTGTGAAGTCTCGTGACTTGTTGTCATAAGTGCTTGTATAATTATAATCGATATTTGGAGAATACTCAATATATTTTTTAATAATTATTTTTTGAAAATATTTTATTTTTTTATTGACTTTTGTCGAACAATTAATTATAATTAATAAACAAACTTTTTTAGCTTTTTTTGAATTAACGGTGTTCCATGTATACTTTCTTTCTCTCTATTATTGATTATTTAAAATATGGGAATAACCACTGGTTCATGCTTGTCATGCTATTTATTATTATTCGCTGGGCGGTTATATTTATAAATTCATTCAGATACAAAGAGTATAATTGTCAGAACAAGGACTTTTTTACAACGGTGATCATCCCCGTAGTCGATGAACCGGAGGAGATTTTTTGCGACGTTGTGTCAAGGATCGTAAACCAGTGCCCGGACGAGATCATCGTTGTGATCAACGGGCCTGAAAATCCCGCTCTGATGCGCGTTTGCGAAAAGATACGCGAAGAGACGAAGAATGATTCAGGCAAAACCGATATCAAGACTTTCTATACGGAAGTTGCGGGAAAGCGGAACGCGATCAGAATAGGCGTTGAAAACTCGTCGCCCGATAGCGACGTTACGGTACTCGTCGACAGCGATACTCTTTGGAATCCCGATACTCTCGAAAAGCTCCTGATGCCTTTTTCGGCGGACGAAAAGGTCGGAGGCGTCACGACAAGGCAGAAAATATTCAAGCCGAACAGAAGCCTTTCGACCGTTTTCGCGTCGATTTTGGAGGAAGTTCGCGCCGAGGGCTCAATGAAAGCAATGAGCGCGGGAGGAAAAGTCGGTTGTCTTCCGGGCAGGACGATAGCTTTCAGAACGTCGATCATGCGATGCGCCATGGACGAGTTCATGACGGAGGAGTTTCTCGGAATACATAAGGAAGTTTCAGACGACAGAAGTCTCACCAATATAGCGCTGAAGAACGGATACAAAACTGTCCTTCAGGATTCGTCGGTCGTATACACGGACGCGCCGGTGACTTGGAAAAAGTTTTTCCGTCAACAGTTGAGGTGGGCGGAAGGATCGCAGTACAACAATTTAAGAATGACGCCGTTCATGCTGAAAAA
The DNA here is from genome assembly GCA_902797495.1 of uncultured Ruminococcus sp. Classification (GTDB taxonomy): domain Bacteria; phylum Bacillota; class Clostridia; order Oscillospirales; family CAG-272; genus RUG14199. The sequence goes on along the minus strand of CADBTH010000064.1, from coordinate 15,807 downwards.
AGCCAAACTCATGGCGTTCATATACTGGACCGATATGATCATGCCTCTGCTTCTCATCAGCGTATACCTGAGCAACGCCGTAATAATCGCTTTGAGGATCGCGGGATACGGCGCCGAGACTCTTCCAAATCCCTTCGGCTTCATTCCCACGGTCTTGCTCATCATCATCGGATCGATCTTCGGATTCGGCGCGAGAAACATAAAAATAATGAAGAGTATCCCTCTCCACTACATCCTGTTCTTCCCCGTCATAATTCTGATCCTGAGCATGATCATGGCGCCGCTGAGAGTGATAGGCCTTATGAAATGCGCAGACGGGATCTCCTGGGGAACGCGCGACCTCGACGGCAACGGAGGCGGACTGTGAACAGAAAGCGCAATACCCTGATCAGCTGCATCATTTTCCTGATCCTCGGAGGCATCGTCGTCGGCGCAGCTTCTGTGGCGTTGAAGCGCCACAAGTGGGAGTATTATCTCGATGAGCCTGCCGATCTGTCGAAAAAACAAGCGGGGATCTATCTCGACGACCTGAACGAGCTCGATTCCTTCGACGAGATCCCGGGGATCGTGGCATGGTTCGAAAAATGGTATGAGAACGTACACGAGCGCAAGCTTGCCGTAATAGGAAAATATAAGTTCACCGTTCCTCTTATCACATGGGAACCGTGGAGCGTCCCGCTGAATGAAATATCAGAGGGACTCCATGACGATTACATAACCGAGTTTTTCACTGCCGTCAATAAGACCTGCCCCGACAATACCGTCCTGATCAGATTTGCCCATGAGATGGAGATGCGTCCGTCTTACGGCAAAGCGTGGTATCCGTGGCAGGGAAAAGACCCGTCGGAGTATATCTCCGCGTGGCGCCACGTTTATAAAATTGCCAAGAGCATCGCGCCGCAAGTGGAATTTATCTGGTCTCCGAACAGATCGGACGAGTACTCCGATCCTTACTTCCCGGGATTTGACTACGTCGATTACGTCGGGACGACAGCTAATAAAGCTTCAAACTACGACCACGGATACGACGATTTCGGAGAATACTATTCTTACGTCTGCGGGAAGCGGAACCTTGAAAAATGGGGAAAACCGATCATAATGCCGGAGATAGCCTATTCCCCTGCCTATGAAGATGAAAATTCAAGAAGCGAATATATAAAGAATGCTTTTGAGTATTTCATGCGGGATCCGAAAATGACGGCAATAGTCTTCTTCGACAAGGACGTTTCCGAGAACAGGAGTTTTAAATTCACCGACGATAAGAAGAATACGGAAGCGTTTTTTGAAGGGCTCAGAATATTAAAAGAGGCGCAAAGTGAAGCAAAAGAATGACTTTTACAGATTATTGATCAGAATAGCTGTTATTATCGCTATAGCTGCGTTGACTGCATTGGGTTTTATTGTCGAATACTATCACTGAGCAATTCCCCTTCGCGGAATTCAAAAACAAGCGGATATACTGCCCGGAAGCTCTTTAGCCGAAAGAGCTTCCGGGCATATATTTATCCGGGAATAAATGCTCAAACCCAAAGATACCGTTTAAAGAATAAGTATAGATGATTCGGCAACGGCATATTGATTAAATTTGAATTATATGGTATGATAAATGCAGAGTATGAGCTTGAGAAAGAAAGGCGGAGGAAATATATGTTTTTCCGAAAATCAGACTCGCAGGGAGCAAATGAGAACTGTCCGCGAATACAAGATATTCTCGGTAAGATAACGGTAAACGAGCAGAGCAGCATACGCCTCTCTGCGGAAAAGGTCGTTTATTTCGACCCGTTCGGGATCAAAGAGGCTCCGCACGACGCGGATATGATATTTATAACTCACCCTCACTTCGATCATTTTTCCCCGGAAGATATCGGAAAAGTGAGAAAAGACGATACGGTTTTCATAGCACCCGCGAGCGCGGCGGCCGACATCTCAAAGGTATGTCCGAACGAGGCTCTGCCGGTACTCCTTGAGCCCGGCGACGCCAGAACGGTCTGCGGCATCCCGGTCGAAGCCGTACCCGCATATAACGTGAACAAAGCGTTCCATCCGAAGAAGAACGGATGGCTCGGATACGTCGTGACGGTATGCGGAGTCAGGATCTACGCCGCGGGCGACACGGACGCGACCGACGAGGCGAAGCGTGTAAAGTGCGACGTAGCCCTGCTTCCGATAGGCGGCACTTACACCATGACCGCAAAAGAAGCGAGAGAGCTGGCGAAAAGCCTGTCGCCCGCCGCCGCGATCCCCATCCATTACGGAAGCGTCGTCGGCTCTCAGTCCGACTATGACGTTTTCGCAAAAGGGCTCGATATCGCGGTGAAGAAACTGTGATAAGTCAAAGTTTTATATCTTCGTTCTCAAAGGGAGGTATTAACCGTGGAATTCAGTACGCCGCGCGGAATGAAGCGCCCGGTCAGACTGTCGGAAGAAACGAGAAGATTCGCCGCCGATTCCCTTGACCGAAAGTACGGACTCGACACTCTCAAAACGAAAGCCGTAGTTCTCGACGGCATCGAAGAATTCTCCGATCTGTCCGATATTGAACAATACGACCTCGCGATCAGGATGATCGCCGAAACGGCGCCCGTCCGCATATGCGAGGGCGAAAAGATCAGCGGAGCGGCGACCCTCGGTTTTGCGATAGAGCACGTCGTTCCGGCGACTCTGAACGGCGACTGGATATTTCCGAGCATCAGCCACCTTACCGTGGACTTTGAAACGGTGCTCAAACGCGGGATAAACGGTATAGAGCAGGACGCGAAAGAAGCGTTTGAAAAATACCGCGGCACCGAAAAAGAGCCGTTTGCGAAGAGCTGCCTTTCCTGTCTTGAGTCCTTCAGACTCTGGCACAAAAGATATCTCGGCGCGCTCGACGCGGCGGATGGATATAAGTCAAACGCCGAAAACCTTAGACAAGTGCCGTTCAAGCCTGCAGGAAGCTTTTACGAAGCCGTCCAGAGCATATGGTTCACTTTCGCGTTTCTCCGTCTGTGCGGGAACTGGCCGGGGATCGGAAGGATAGACGTTCTGCTCGGCGACTATTTGAAGCGCGACCTTGCGTCCGGCGCGCTGACCCTCGACGAAGCGAGGGAAATACTCGCTCACTTCTTTATCAAAGGCTGCGAGTGGGTCAACGGACAGTATATCGGCAGCGGCGACGCACAGCACTATCAGAATATCCTGATCTCCGGCGTTGACGAGGAAGGCCGAGACGTCACGAACGAAGTATCCTATCTTGTCCTTGATATTTTTGAGGAGCTCGGGATCAGCGATTTTCCGACGACCGTAAGGCTGAACGAGAACACCGACGAAAAGCTTCTGCGCAGGGTCGCGGAAGTGATGAGATATGGCGGCGGCATCCTCGCGGTATACAACGAAGATACTGTCGTCAGCGCTTTCGTCAAAGCGGGGTATGAACTATGCGAAGCGAGAAGATTCGCCAACGACGGCTGTTGGGAAGTTCAGATACCCGGAAAGACTTATTTCACCTATATCCCGTTCGACTCACTTCAGATCCTTCAGAAAAAGACGCTCGGCGAATATGAAGCCGCTCCGGACTTTGACAGTTTTGACGAGCTGTACGAAGCCTACCTTTCCGACCTTGGAGAAAGGATCGAAGAGATTTATCTCACGGAAGCGAAACGGTTTGAAGAGCAAGATCCTTTCAAATGGAAGAGAGCTCACCCCTGTACCGTCGTCTCTCTGTTTGAGAACGACTGCGTAAAAAGAGGTCTTTCATATATCGAAGGCGGCCCCGTCTATAACGTGACCTCGCCCCACATAGGAGGTCTCGCTGATACAGTCAACAGCCTTTTTGCGATCAAGAAACTCGTTTACGACGAAAAGAAGGTCCCGCTTTCCGACCTTATGAAGATCCTGAAAAACAACTGGGAAGGAGAAGAGGCGCTCCGTCAGTACGCCCTGAACAGATACGACTATTACGGCAACGACTGCGACGAGGTCGACTCTGTCGCCGCCCGTCTCCTCTCCGATTTTGCAGATATCTGCACGTCGTTCAACGGAAAGTGCGGCTACAGTTTCCCGGCGGGAGTCAGCACCTTCGGCAGACAGCTCGAATGGTCGCACGGAAGGCTCGCCTCTCCGCACGGAAGACGCGTCGGCGAGGTGCTTGCGGCGAACTGCTCTCCGACTCCCGACACCGAATACGAGGGGGCGACGGCGGTCATCCGCTCCTACTGTAAAGCGGATCTTACGAAGCTCGCCACCGGAGCGGCGCTCGATATAAGACTTCTGCCCTCGAGCGTTGACGGCGATAACGGGCTCGAGGCGCTGATCTCCCTGCTGCGCGGATTCGTCGCTCTCGGCGGCTTCTTCATGCAGCCGGATATCGCGGACGCCTCCGTCCTGCGCGAAGCTCAGCTCCATCCCGAAAATTACAGGACCCTCTCGGTCAGAGTCTCCGGCTGGAACGCCAGATTCGTGACTCTCGACCGCGAGTGGCAGGACATGGTGATAAAGCAGAATGAACACTGACGTAAAACTGAAGGTCGCGGATATACAGAGGTTCAGTATGCACGACGGACCCGGTGTGCGAACGACCGTCTTCCTGAAAGGATGTCCGCTTCACTGCGAGTGGTGCCACAATCCCGAGACACAGAGTCCCGACCCCGAGATTTTGTTTTACAAAAACAAATGCATCGGCTGCGGGAACTGCGTAAACGCCTGTCCGGTCGGCGCGCACGGAGCGGACGGCTTTGACCGTAAGAGATGCGTGATCTGCGCCTCGTGCGCCGAGGCTTGTCCGACGGGTGCGCTGGAGCTCTGCGGCGCGGATATGACCGTCGGAGAAATCCTGAAGACTGCGGAAAGAGACCGCGCTTTCTACGGAGACGCAGGAGGCGTTACCCTCTCCGGAGGAGAGCCGCTCGCTCAAAAGAACGCCGTCGCTCTGCTGGAGGCTTGCCGTGATGTCGGGCTTTCAACCGTCGTCGATACCTGCGGGTACGCGGACAGGGAGACCCTGCTTTCTGCAGTTCCACTCACCGATCTGTTTTTGTGGGACGTCAAGGACACGGACGAAGATCGGCACGAAAAATACACCGGGGCGCCGCTCGAGCCGATGATAGAGAGTTTAAATATCGCAAACGAGGCGGGCGCCCGTATCAGACTGCGCTGCATACTGATCAACGGAGTGAATACCGATGAAGAGCACTACGGACGTCTTGCAAATATCGCGCGTAATATCAAGAACTTCGACGGGATCGACCTGATCCCCTACCACGCCTACGCCGGAACGAAGGCGACGTTCGTCGGTCGTAACGACAGCGGGCGCGCAGATTGGATACCGACTGCCGAGCAGGTCGCGCGGGCAAATAGAATCATCAGAGGTCTGTTATGAATTACAATGACGAAGTAAAAAAACGCTGGGGAGACACGGAAGCCTACCGCGAATTCGAAAGACGGGCGCCGGGCGACGACGCCGCGAAGGGGCTGATGAGTATCTTTTCCCGACTCGGAGAGCTGAAAGATTTGCCTCCCGAGGACTCCGCCGTACAAGCTGAAATTGCCGGTCTTCAGAAATACATAACCGACAATTATTACACCTGCACGGACGAAATTTTCTCCGGGCTCGGAGAAACGTACTCCGCCGATCCACGGTTTAAAGAAAACATAGACAAAGCCGGCGGAGATGGGACCGCGCAGTTCGCAACGGATGCGATAAGGATCTTTTGCAAAAACAAATAACGAAAAGGCGCCCCTTGCGGAGCGCCTTTATTGATCTCTTTATCTGTGCGCCTCTTCGTACCTCGCGCGGCACTCCTCGATGATCTTCATCGCGGCGTGCTTACCGTGATACTTACCGGTCGTGACCTCGACCTTCTGAAGCACTTTGTAGTTGTCGAAGAAATTCTTTATTTCCTTGAGGATGAAATCGGGAAGCTCTCCGAGGTCGTGAAAGTCCGCGTATCTCGGATCGCAGTCAACGACGGAGATGAGCTTATAGTCGATCTTTCCGCCGTCCGTCATCTCGAGATATCCGAGGACTCTCGCGGGCACGTAACAGCCCGGGAACGTCGGGTTGTCGCTTATCACGAGGATGTCGAGCTGGTCGCCGTCGGGCGCGAGCGTTCCTTCGATAACTCCGTACTCGGTCGGGTAGACCATCGACGCGTAAAGGACGCGGTCGAGCTTTATCTTTCCCGTCTCCTCGTCCACCTCGTACTTGTTCTTTGAATGGAGAGGTATTTCGATCAGCGCTTCTACTACGTTATTCACCGTTATTTCCCCCTTGCTTTTTTGTTTTTTCCCCGTTCCCGCCCTCGTTTGCCGGCAGACAATAGGTAGTAAAAAAAAGATGTGTCGTTACGTTTGTAACGTTACAGGGCATACGTTGTAAAATGAGGGAATCGGACCCCCGTGTATGCGCCCGGACATACTGCCAATGCGATTCATTCTCAATCGCGGGAGATCATGTCCTCGCCGTCAAACTACCTGCTTTTTCTATTCTATCAGATCTGTCGTCCAGTTCAGCGTCTGGATCGCCTCGTCGGTTTCGCGGAGCTGTTTCGAGTACTTGTCGACCTGCTTCTGCAGTTTTGCGACGGAGACCGTGCTGACGATCTTTATCTCGGCTTTGGAGTATCTCGTGACCTTTTCGCTCGAAGAATTGAGAAAATCCCTCATTATCCTGATGCGCTCCTTGAGGCAGTCGCGGCGCGCGATGAGGTCGCAGAGCGTCTCGTCCCCGCACTTCGTCTCGTTGTTCGTGCGGTTGATGCGGGCGACGAGGTATTCGAGCCTTTCAAGACATCCGTCGAGCTCACCAAGCAGTTCATCCGGATTCTCCGAAGGCGCGTCTCCCTCCTGAACTTTGGCGTTGTTGTTGAGTCTTACGGAAAGCTCCGATATCCTTCTCTGAAGATCGGCTCTTTCGGAAAGCGCGGTAGCAAGTTTCATGACAGTTTCCTCCTCTCGAGTTCAACGGTTATCTCGGGCGTGCCGTATTCCGGATCGAAGAGCTTCGAGATATTCTTCTCGTACCACTCTTTGATCTGTCCGTCGTCCAGCTCGCATTCCTCTCCCTTAGTTCTGATTTTTACCGTGATGACGTGTTCTTCCATTTTTATTTCCTCCGTTTGATAAACGAACGATCCGTCTTGGCGTTTCCGTTTAGTATATTATAGCTCAAACGGCGCGCGATTTCAACATAAAAAAAGCAAAACCACCCGAATTCGGATGGTTTTGTTTGAATCGCAGTTGAGCGGTCAGTCCGCGACGTCCGTATCGGGGACTATCAGTATATCGTAGTCGGGATACGCGGAACACACTTCCCCATAGAGAGTCGACACCGCTTCCTTTTTGTCCGCGTCGAAGCTGACGACGACGTCGAATCTCATGCTCTTCTTCTCCGTGTCGGCGTAGAAGCCGTGGATCTGAAGCGCCCAGTCGTGAGACATCACCGTCTTCTGCACCGCGTTTCTGATAGCTGCCGCCTCGTCGTCCGAGGTGTTGAAGGAATAGATCCCGATGCCGGTCAGAATGATGCCCGTCTTCTGATAGACGTCGGACTGTATCTTTCTCGTTATCCTGTCGGCTTCGTCGACGCTCATCGTGTCGGGGAGCTCGACGTGTACAGAGCCGTAGTTTTTGTCGGGCCCGTAGTTGAAGAGAGTCACGTCGTACGCGCCGAGGACTCCCTCCTCCTCGCACACGATCCGCTTCAGTTCTTTAGTGACCTCCGCGTCTTCGCGCTTTCCGATGATATCGTTCAGCGTTTCGATCATCATTTCAATTCCGGCTTTGATGATGAATATCGCGATAAGAACGCCGACGTACGCTTCGAGAGATACGTTCCATATCAGGTAGATCACGGCGGAAGCGAGAACGGAGAAGGAGAGCACCGCGTCGAAGAGAGCGTCGGAGCCGGACGCGGCGAGCGCGCCGGAGTTGACCTTCTTGCCCTGCTTCCTGACGAACGTTCCGAGTATGACCTTCACTACGACCGCGACAGATATGATGATTATCGAGACCGTGCTGTAGTCCGCTTTCTCGGGCGTTATTATCTTCTTCACCGATTCGACGAGCGACGTGATGCCCGCGTACAGAACGAGAGCGGCGACTACCATCGAACTCAGGTACTCGATCCTCCCGTAGCCGAGCGGATGCTTCTTATCGGGCTGTTTCGCTCCGAGCTTTGCGCCGATGATCGTAACGACCGAGGACGCGGCGTCGGATAAGTTGTTCACGGCGTCGAGGATGACGGCGATCGAGTTCGATACGAGACCCGCGAACGCCTTGAACGCGACGAGGAAAAGATTCGTCACGATCCCTATAACGCTTGTTTTTACGATGGTTTTTTCTCTGTTCGCCGCGATTACGGCAATGTCATTTTTATTACTGTCCATAGTGCTCCACACAGAGACGGCTCTCCGTCATTTTTCCTTGTAATACAGTCCGCAGTGGCAAAGTCCCTCGAAATCGGGGTCGGCTATCTGATTTCTGAATTCCTCGCACATACACTTGAATTCCGGCAGTTTTCCCACTCTGCAAGGGCAGTAACCGCCCTTTGCCTTGAGGCCTTCCTTGATGTTCCTTACGACCTCTTCGTCTTCGTTAAGTCTGATCTTCATGTTTGTCTCCTCAAGTTACAGTATCTCTTCGACCGCGGTCTTTACCTTGTCCATGTCGTACGTCGGCTCGAAGCGGGCGACGACTTTGCCCTCGCGGTCTACGAGGAATTTTGTGAAGTTCCAGCCGACGTACGTCTTGTCGCCGAACTTCTTGTTGTTCATCTTCGCAAACTTATTCAGAGCCGCGTTCTTGATGCCCTTGCCGAAGCCCTCGAACGGCTTTTCGGAAGCGAGGTAGGCGAAGAGCGGGTCCGCGCCGTCTCCGTTAACGTCGATCTTTGCGAACTGCGGGAACTCCGTTCCGAACTTCATCGTGCAGAACTCGTGGATCTCGTCGTCGCTTCCGGGCGCCTGTCCCGCGAACTGGTTGGACGGAAAGTCGAGGATCTCGAAACCGCGATCCCTGAACTCCTTATACATAGCTTCAAGAGGATCATAGTGCGGTGTGAATCCGCATCCGGTCGCCGTATTGACGATGAGCAATACCTTTCCCTTGTACTCCGAAAGGCTGACGTCGTTACCTTTTCTGTCTTTGACTGTGAAATCGTAAACTGTTTTCATTTTACCGTTTCTCCTCATTTATTTATTTTTTTTGTTTTTTCTTCGTCGAGCATTTTGTAAAGGATCTGATACAGAGCGGTCGCTTCCTCGACAGTTAGGTGGAACTCCTTCGCTATGCTCTCCGGCACGTTCACGGCTTCGTCCTTCAGCCGCTCGCCCTTCTCCGTCAGAGTTATCACGAGATTTCGCTCGTCTCCTTTATCCTTTTCTTTTTTGATATACCCCTTGTCCTCGAGCTTCTTCAGAAGCGGAGTCACCGTGTTGGACTTCAGGCACAGAGAATCGCAGAGGAATTTTTCGTTCACGCTCTTCTCTTCCCAGAGCACCATCATGACGATGTACTGCGTGTAAGTCAGGTCGAGCGAATCGAGCAGGGGCTTGTATTTTCTCGTTATGATGTTCGAGACCGCGTAGAGCGGAAAGCAAAGCTGATTTTTGAGCCTTAATGCGGCGTATCTGTCGTTCATTGTCGATCACCTCAAAATTATGTCGCGTGCGATCTATCTGTAAGTATTATATCGCACGCGATACGATTTGTCAATAGATTTTTGTAATTTTTTTCGTGAGTCCTTGCGATAAGCCGCGTCCGTGCATTATAATATAGTTAGGAAAATCGATCGGAGGAAAACAAAATGATCAAAAAAGAAAGCCTTAATCTGACTTTCGAATGGGACAAGACGTTTGAGAAAAGCGGCAAAGTTATCCCCGGAGCCACCCACATAAAATGAGAGATACGGCAAAAAGGATCGCCGCGCTGACGTTACTCCTTCTGTTCATCATCCCGCTCTGCGCCTGCGGCGGCAAAGGCGCGTCCGATGCGGCGGACGGGAACAACTCCGGATATACGGAGACCGAAGGCGCACTCACGACGGCGGTGACGCCGGGAGCGGAAACTTCACACCCCGAAACGGAAACAGAAACGGAAACGAACGAAATGGAAAAAACTCTTCACTTATTTATCGACGGAAACGAGGTCGCGGTCGAATGGGAGAACAACCCGTCCGTCGCGGCTCTGACGGAGCTCGCCTCGTCGCCCGTCACAGTCAGCTCCTCGAAGTACGGAGGATTCGAGCAGGTCGGATCCCTCGGCGCCTCCCTGCCCCGCGACGACGTACAGACGACCACCGCTGCGGGAGATATAATGCTCTATTCGGGCGATCAGATCGTCATATTCTACGGCTCGAACTCCTGGGCGTACACGAGGCTCGGAAAGATAACGGGCATGACGGAGTCACAGCTTGAAGACATTCTCGGAAAAGACGGCGTCACTCTGACAATCACTTTTGAATAAAGGACGGAAACATGAAATACAGGATCAACAGAAAAACGGGCGACAGAATAAGCGAGATCGGGCTCGGCTCGGCGTATCTCTTCGAAGTCGGGATGAAGGACGGAGTCGCAGCTCTCGAGACGGCGTTCGAGGGCGGAATAAACTATTTCGACCTCGCGGCGGGAGACGGCGCGTCGTTCCCGATATGGGGCGAGGCGTTCTCCGGAGTCCGAAAGGACGTGCTCTATCAGATACACTTCGGAGCGGATTACTCTGCGGGAACTTACGGCTGGTCGCTCGACCTCGATACGGTCAAAAGATCTGTCGATCTTCAGCTGAAGCAGCTAAAGACCGACTACATAGACTACGGCTTCATCCATTGTCAGGACGAGCTGTCCGACTGGGAGACGTACAAAAAGAACGGCGTATACGATCACGTGCTTGAACTGAATAGAGCCGGAGTCGTCCGTCACCTCGGTCTCTCGTCTCACACGCCGTCCGTCATCCACAAGATCATGGACGAGGTGGACGTCGATATGCTGATGTTCTCGGTCAACCCCGCTTACGACTACGGTCAGGGAGAATACGCTCACGGGAGCGTCGACGAGAGGAGCGAGGTATACCGCCGCTGTGAAATAGAAGGAGTCGGCATCTCGGTCATGAAGCCGTTCTCCGGAGGCCAGCTTCTCGACGAAAAGCAGTCTCCGTTCGGAAAGGCGCTGACGGAATATCAGTGCATCAGGTATGCTCTCGACAAACCAGGAGTCCTGACGGTCCTTCCCGGAGCGAAGAACGCGGACGAGATAAAGAGTCTTCTCGCGTATTACGACAAGAGCGAAGAGGAAACGGACTACTCCGTCATCAGCACCTTCGCACCGCCGCAGGCAAGCGGAAAATGCGTATACTGCAACCACTGCAAGCCCTGCCCCGCGGGCATCGACGTAGGGCTCGTCAACAAGTATTACGATCTGGCGCGCGCAGGCGACGCGCTCGCCGCCGAGCACTACAGAACGCTCGGGGTAAACGCCGCAGACTGCGTCGGATGCGGACACTGCAACAGCCGCTGTCCCTTCTCGGTCAGACAGAGCGAGCGGATGCAGGAGATCAACGAATACTTCAAATGAAAAGATAACGGCGGGCATCAGCCCGCCGTGTTTTTATACGAGATTATCAAGTACCCACGCGAACGCCTTCGCCGTTCTGACGTCGGGATCCCTGAAGTGGTTCCCCTCGTTCCATTCGAGCGTACAGAGCGTTCCTTTTCCTTTCAAGTCGGCGTACGCTTCCCTTATCCTGTCTCCCACCGTCGCCATTACGGGGTTCTTCGCCTTCTCTTCGCGGTCGCCGAGGCTGAGATAGACTGCGTCCGCCTTGATTTCGTTCGCCATCATATATTCGACGAATCCCGGGAACCACACGGAAGGGGACGCCGCGGCGACTCCGGAAATGACGTCTGTCTCGTACGCCGCCCAGAGCGCGAACAGAGCCGCGAGGGAGTATCCGCCGACAACGTAAGTCCTGCTTCTGTCGCCGCAGAGCTTCAATATCTCACCGAACGTCCTTTCGGCTCCTCCGCCGAAGTCCTCTTTTCCAAAGACGGCGGGAGCCGCCCAGGGAGACAGATCGCCGTTCCAGTCGTCGACCTCTACCGCTATGAGATGAAAAGGCTTTTTGGTCATACGGGACAGCAATGCGACTTCGTTTTCGATAATTGAGAGATCGTGTTCGTCCACCGGCTGTATCAGAACGGCGCGGGACGAGACGTCTCCGTATTCGTAAGTATTCACGCAGGTCCCCTCTTTATTTGATATTCTCTTCCGCCGCGCTGACGATGGCGTCGGGATCTGCGCCGAAGAGGTCGAGCCCGCAAGCACGGATCAAATTTACGTCGCATATGCCGTAGAAGTTTTCCGCGAGCGCCTTCACGTATCCGAATCCGAATTCCTCGGGAATAAAGTCGCCTCCCGCGGTCGTCACGTACGTCAGCTTTCTCGCGCGGCAGAGCCCTTCCGGTATCCCCTCCGGCGTGTACCTGAACGTGATCCCGACCACGTTTATCTGCTCGAAGTACTGCTTCAGAGCTGCGGGGAACGAGAGATCCCAGAAAGGTGCAGCGACGACGATCTCGTCTGCAGATGCGAACTGCCTTGCGAGGTCGAACACGGGGTCGTCAAGCCTTCCCTCTCCGATAAGGCGGTCGCGCGTCATGAGAAAATCCCCGTTCACGACCGGAAACTTTACGTCCTCAAGGCGCACCTCCTCTATTTCGCCTTCCCTCAACGACAGGTACTTGTCCGCGAGCCTCTTCGTTCTCGAATCACGTCTCACGCAAGCGTTTATAAACAGTATCATATCATTACCTCCGTCTTAAGAGATTCAGCGGATGAAAGGAGCGTTGTATTCAGCGTTGATCTCGGCGATCTCTTTTAACCCGTCGATATACGGCTGATAAATGCTCTCAACTCTTCCGCCGCCGCGGACGTCGCATCCGGAGCAGAATTCACATTCGGTCCCGCAATCGCCGTAAAGCGACTGACGGACTATTTTCTCCCTCTCTTCTCTGGTCGTATCTTTGATCAGTATGGATCTTGCCATAATTATTTCTCCTTTTATCTCAAAACTTCGGAAATGACTCCTCCTCCGACGACGCGTCCGTCTTCGTCGTACAGGACTGCGGACTGTCCCGGAGTCGCCGCTCTCACCGGCTCGTCAAAGGTTATCTTCATAGTGTCGCCGTCCGTCATTACCGCAGTCGCCATCTGACCCGGGTGACGGTAACGCACCTTCACCGTGCATTTTATCCCGTCTCCTATCCCGTCAACGCTCATAAAGCTCATATCGCGGCACAAAACGGCGCTGCTGTACAGAGACTTCTCGTCTCCGACGACTACTTCGTTTTTGTCCGCACGTATCTCTTTAACGTACGCGGGGTATCCGAGAGCTATCCCGAGCCCTTTCCGCTGACCGACGGTATAGTGTATTATCCCGCGGTGTCTGCCGAGAACGTTTCCCGCCTCGTCGACAAAGTCGCCTTCCCGAACGGTTCCGGACGGCGAAGTCTGCTCGATATAGTCGGCGTAACTCCCATCGGCGACAAAGCATACGTCGAGCGAATCCGGCTTTGAGGCGACCGGAAGAGACGCTTCTTCTGCGATCCTCCTCACCTCGCTCTTCGACAACCCGCCGAGCGGCATCAGAGTCGCGGCGAGCTGTTCCTGAGTGAGCTTGTAAAGCATATAAGTCTGATCTTTTTCGGCGTGACTCGCAGTCTTAAGCGTATATCTTCCGTTTTCGCATTTGACGACCGAGGCGTAATGCCCCGTCGCTATGTATTTTGCCCCGACTGCGTTCGCGTAGTAAAGAAGCTTTTCCCACTTTACGCATCTGTTGCACTCGACACAGGGATTCGGAGTCTGACCGCAAAGATAGCTCTTCGCAAAAGGATCGACCACGTATTTTTGAAAATCCGACGTACAGTTTACGGGAACGTATCTGATGCCGATCTTATATGCGACGCTCCTCGCGTCGTCTATGTCGCAGCACCTGCTCTCCGACCCGTCGTCCGCCTGCCACGTGCGCAGCGTCACTCCGATAACGTCGTACCCAGCCTTTTTCAGAAGATACGCGGCGACGGCGCTGTCAACTCCGCCCGACATTCCGACAACCACCTTGTCCAATCAGACCACCTCCGAATACTGTCCTCTCACAGCCTTTGACCGTCAGCGTTTGCGGCTAACAAATATATTATATCTGAAACAATTGAATATTTCAACAGAAAAATGCGCCGCCGATCTTTTCGGAGGCGCATATTATTATTGTTGTCCGGGCCGGTCGTCCTGCTCTGCGAAGACGGCGTCGATATCCTTGATAACGACCTGGTCTCCGGTGACAAGATACGTGTCTCCGCTTCCGCAGTGAGGACACGTCTTTCCGTGCTCGGTCGTCCTGTAGGTCTCGCCGCAGTTCCGGCAGTAAGTCCTGCCCTCGATGATTATCATCTCAAGCGCGGCGTCAGTCAGGTAGTCCGTCTTTTTCTTCGCCCAGTTGAAAGCGTCGGTGAAGAGATCCGGAACGATCGTGCTGACCTCTCCGACCTCCATCGTCACCTTCGTGATCTTTTCGGCTTTGTACTCGGCTGCGAGCGCGTCGACCTGCTCGAGAACGTTCATCACAATTCCAAGCTCGTGCATTACTTGTTTTCCTTTTTCGCTTTCTTCCACGCCCGGCGTTTTGCGCGCATGATCTTAGCGTCCTCGGAGCCTGCGTTCACGATGATCTTGCCGACGCGGGCGAGCTCGTACTTGAGCAGTCCCGTGACCTTGTCCTCAGCGACTCTCATATCGGAGCACTTCGGGTTGTCGCGGATGAGATGGATCGCGTCGAACTGGCACTTCGTCGTGCAGAGTCCGCATCCGATGCACTTGTTCGGGTCGACGTAGGACGCGCCGCAGGAGAGACAGCGCGCAGTCTCGATCGCGACCTGCTCGGCGGTGAGGGTCTTGTTGAGATCCTTGTAGGACATTCTGTGGTCTTCACTCTCGTCCATTCCCGCTTCCTGACGGCCTGCGGTATCGTAATCCGGAACTGAGATATCTTCCGTGTTGAGAGGCGTGTAGGCGCGGCGGTTGCGGCCTATCGTCATGTGAGCCTTCGGACGGACGAAGCGGTGCAGACTTTCCGCCGCCTCGTGACCTGCCGCGATCGCGTCGATGACGAATTTCGGGCCGGTGTAGACGTCGCCGCCGACGAAGATATCCTCTTCCGCGGTCTGATAAGTGAACTTATCCGCAACGGGATAGTTGCCGTGCCAGAACTCGACCTTCGTTCCGTCGAGGAGCTTGCCCCATTCGATCGACTGACCGATAGCGAAGACAATCTTGTCGGCTTTGACGTTTATCGTGTCGTTCTCGTCGTAAACGGGCGCGAACTTGCCGTCAGCGTTGTAAACGGACGTGCAGCGCTTGAAGACGACGCCGCATACCTTGCCCGTCTCGTCCGTGAGGACTTCCTTCGGTCCCCAGCCGTTCTCGATAGCTATATTCTCATCGAGAGTCTCGGCGATCTCCTGCTTCGTCGCAGGCATTTCGTCGCGCGCTTCGAGCGAGAACATCTTAACGCTCGCGGCGCCGAGACGGTGAGCGTTTCTCGCGCAGTCGACAGCGACGTTTCCTCCGCCGACGACAACTACGTCGCCGGTGAAGCTCTCGCGCTTCTCATAGCTCTTTCTGAGGTAAGATACCGCGATATCTGTTCCGTCCGCTTCGTCGTTCGGAACGCCGGGACGTCTGCCGCCCTGACAGCCGATCGCGATATAAAACGCTTTGTAGCCCTGACTGCGAAGCTCGCCGATAGTTACGTCTTCTCCGACGTTCACTCCGCACTTTATCT
>CADBTH010000063.1 GCA_902797495.1 uncultured Ruminococcus sp. | reverse complement strand
TGGTCGTGGGACCTCGCCTGCTCGCAGCCGGGCATCGGCGCGTGGATGTTCTCGAAGCGTTTATCCGACAGACAGAAATAATTTTAAAAATATACGAATCCGGAGGAAAAAATGAAAACAGTAAAAGACAAGCAGGTGCTCGTAGCCGCCGACTTTGCGGGAGTCGATCTCAAAAACGCGGTAGTCGCGCATCTTGAAAAGAACGGCTGGACGTGCACCGACGTCGGAGTCAAAACGACCGACGAGGAGCATCCCGAAATGTTCCACCGCATCGGCTTCAGAGTCGGATCTCTGATCGCCGAGGGCGAATTCGAGCGCGCGCTCATCTTCTGCGGTACCGGTATGGGTATACATATCGCCGCTTCCAAGTGCCCCCACGTCTACGCCGCCGTCTGCGAAACGCCCCACTCCGCGCTTCGCGCCATCACGGGCAACAACTGCAACGTCCTCGCAATGGGCGGACACTGGATCGGACACAACCTCGGCATCGAGATGGCGGAGGCGTTCCTCTATCATAATATGGGCGACGGATACGAATGGTGGCCGAATTTCTACGAATTCCACAAGCTCGCATACGACGAACTCGAAGCGTTCGACTACGAGGAGTACAAGGCGAACGGATTCCAGGTCAAGAAGCTCGGCGAAGTCGATCTTCCCGACTGCCCGAAACCCGAGGAACTCAAGAGAAGATAATCCCCGTAACAATAAAAATGCAGAAGCCGCGGCTTCTGCATTTTTTTGTTCATTCGGAAGCTATTTCAAATACTCTCTCTTTCATTCCTTCGACGTCGAGGACTCCGCGGGCGAAGCCCTTGCGGATGAGCTCGTCCGGCACGTAGTCGTCGTATTTTTCGAAAACGGGGACTTCTCCCGGATAGACGAGGTCGAGCGGGTCGAACTCTTTTTCCGCCTCTTCCGCAATAACGCGGCAGAACTCCTCTTTCGTCGCCTTCATGCGGAACTGGATGAAGTACGGACGGGAGGGCTCGAGCCCCTTCAGCCCGAGGCGCGCGCCGCATTTTATTTTGAGAAATCTCTCGAGCGCGAGGAAAGAGTACGTGCCGAGCCATGGGAAAAGACACCACATATCTCCCCCGAGGCAGATCAGATCCTCGGTCAGTATCCCCGAGTTCCTCGCGGTCATTCTCGCTTTTTCAAGGCGGCAGACGGCGTTCTTCATAAGATAAGGATAGGACTTATCCTCTTCGAGGACACGCTTCATCCGCTTGAGTATCTTCGTGTTGATGTCGCCCGGGCAGTCTCCGAAATACGCGGGGACTTTTCCTCTTACGGGGGTGCAGTATACGAGCTTCCGTTTGCGGTCGACTTCCTCGACGAGCCAGACTCTGCCCGCGAGCGCGATCTTCTCTCCCGCCGGAGGCGGCATGACGATCGTGCCGATCTCCTCGGAGCCCGATCTTACGGTGAATTCCTCGCTCTCCTGGAAGACGGCGTAGAATTTGAACGAGTTCACGACCCTCTCTCCGGCGAGCCCGACGATGAGGGTGTCGTCCTCGGTTATCTGTATCTGATCGGTCTCTATCAGGTGACGAAGCAGCGTTCTGTAGTCGTCCGCCGTGATATTCGAGAAAGGCCCGAGGGGTAGGACTTTTGACGCGAGCTCTCCCGCCGTCAGCTCTCCCGAGGAGGCGAGCGTGCTCATCGTCTGATGGTAAAGAAGGCTGAAGGGCAGTTTTCCGAGGCGCGGGGGCTCGACCCACTTCTCCTCGAGATAAAGCTGAACGAGCGCAATGCCCTGGATCAGCTTCCACGGGACGGACGAGGGGAACATCGTCCTCATCTGCGGCGGGTCTTCCCTGACGACGAACCACATTTCCGGCGGCTCGCCGCGCCTGCCCGTTCTTCCGAGTCTCTGAAGGAACGACGACACGGTGAACGGAGCGTCTATCTGGAACGCTCTCTCAAGTCTTCCGATATCTATTCCAAGCTCGAGAGTCGCCGTCGTGACGGTCGTCTGACACTGATCCTCGTCCTTCATGACGTCCTCGGCGGTCTCGCGGTATGAGGCGGAGAGGTTTCCGTGGTGGATAAGAAATCTGTCCGGCTCGTGATTCTTCTCGCAGTAGGAGCGAAGGGACGTCGTCACCGCCTCGCACTCCTCTCTGGAGTTTACGAAAACGAGGCACTTTTTCCCTCTCGTGTGCTCGAATATGTACCCCATTCCGGGGTCGGCGTTAAGCGGCGCGGAGTCCGTCGCCTCGTC
>CADBTH010000062.1 GCA_902797495.1 uncultured Ruminococcus sp. | reverse complement strand
TGCCGAGCGGCTTGCCTGCGGCGTCAATGACGTACCATTTGCGGTTTAAGGATTCGCTCTTTGCCATGAATGTGGACATAGATTTTTCCTCCGCTGATATTGCATTTTTTATTCAACGCGAAGATTATAACATATAGATACGCCGTTGTCAATACTATTTGAGCAAAAAAATCAAAAAAATTTAAAATAGCACGGCAAAAGCTTGGATTTTCTCTTGAAATCTCCGTTTTTCTCGTTCGAGCGCACTCGGAAACGCCGCTTTTTTATCAGAGTCGTTTTGTCCCGAGCCTGATCTCTTCCTCCTCGATGAGCGTGTAGCTCTTCGCACGGAAGGTCGCCATGAGCTGATCCATAGTCTTGATCTCGTAGTCGGTCTCGATACCGCCCGCGGGGAAGTGGTCGGCGTCATGGTGGTCGCTTCCTGACGTGAAGATCTTGTTCGGGAAGTATTCGGCGTACGCGCGAGCCGCTCTGTTGTAGCTCTCGTTGTTCGGATGCCCGTTGTAGACCTCCCAGCCGTCGACCTCCCACGGCCAGACCTGCTGCATATGCGGTCTCATCGGATGAGCCTGGATAATGATGAAGAGATTCGGGTGATTTATCTTTTCGTAGAACTCGCCTACCGTCATCTTGTACATATCGGGATGCTCCGTGAGAAACTCGGGCGTCATTCCGAAGAGAAGGTAGTCGTTTTCAAGGTGGTCGAATCTGATCTCCGCTCCGAAGAGGATGTTCATTCTTCCTCTCGCCGCCTCGACCATCTTATAATAGCCGTCGCAGAAGAGCTTCGCTTTCTCGCTCCACGGCGCGTCGTCCCCGAGCCCCATGTGGCGGAAGTTGGGGGAGGCGAGGTGATTGGTCAGGACGATCGTACTGTATCCGTACCTGAGGTATTTTTCGACGGTATCGGCTGCGGATTCACCCGCGCAATGGCTGACTTCCGACGTGTGGCAATGCAGTTCCGTTTTGAATTTTTTCATGTGTGACCTCTCAATAAAACTATCATTATATATAATACTACAGTTTTCATCCCGTGTCAATGATTTGGGAAAATCGGTTGACACGCCGTGCGGCGGATGGTAAAATGGTTTCGAGAAAGCTTGAAAGAGGTGGAGTATGAGGTTGTTTGTTGCCGTCGCTCTGACGGATGAAGTGAAGGACGCGCTCGTCTCCGTTCAGAACGCTATGCGAGCGAAGGGCGTTCGCGGAAACTACACGAAGCGTGAAAACCTGCACGTGACCCTCGCCTTTATAGGCGAGTACGGCGACGCGGGAAAGGTCGCATCGGCGCTCGAGAGCGTGGCGACGGAACCGTTCGAAGTCTCGCTCGAGGGGGTGGGTTCGTTCGGCTCTCTGTGGTGGGCGGGTTTGTCCGAGTCATGCGAGCTGAGGGCTCTCGCCGGACGCGTTCGCGCCGCTTTGGAAAAGGAGGGCATACCGTTCGACAAAAAGCGCTTTACCCCTCATATAACGCTCGTACGCCGTCCCGACCGAGATACCGCGCCGGCGGTGGAAGTTCCCGCCGTTTCCATGACGGCGGCTCGCCCGACGCTCTTCCGTTCCGACCGAACGGAGCGCGGGATGGTCTACACCGCGATCGGTTGAGCGGATATTAAAAGGGGAACGGACTGTCCTGCCGGACGGGATCCGTTCCCCTGCTTTGATCTATTTTGTCGGCGCGATATAGTATGTATTCCCGAAGAGGTTGAACCTGAAGTAATCGTCGGGTTTGTGTCCGAGCAGATGGACGTAGTATTCGTCGCCGTTATCGAATTCCGTCAGCTCGCTCGCGTCGGGGAGCTTCGAGTTCAACTCGATCCTCTCCGAGCCTTTCGTGATACTGCCGTCCTCCGTATAGTAGAAGTTTATCGAGGCGATATACGAGGGATCGATATCGGCGCCGGAGACGTTTTTGATCTTCAGCACGGTGTCGAATCCCATGAACGTCATTCTGAATTTTTTGCCGAGTCTGCCGTATTCCGCGCGTCTGGATTCGACGACCTCGAAGGTGACGACGTCGTTTACGTTCACGACGTCACCGACTTTGAGTTCCGTCTTGCCTGCAAGGGGATCAGCCCCTGTGGCGTCCGTACCGTCGATCTGAGCGGTGTATTCGGCTCCCGAAACGGTGTACTTTACTGTCACGTCTCCTCCTGCCGCGTCTTCGCCTATCGGAGCTACGAGGCGCACGTGCGCGACCTCGCCGGCTTTAACGGGGCCTTCCAGCAGGGCGGAGGAACCGGCGTTCTCTTTATAATACTTCATTTCGATCTTCTCGCCGCCCGCCTCGACGTATCCGGAAATATCGAGGTCGTCTCCGCTGAGGTCGTTTGCAAACAGACACAGATCGACGTATTTCTCCGAAGCGGGGACGGCGACGCTGTCCTCAACGTATTCCTCGTCGTGGGGAAGTATCTCGTCCGCGATGCGGCAGTATTCCGGCGTTACGGTCACCTTCGCTCCGCCGCAAGACGGCAGGAACGAGGCGGCGGCTGCGGCTAAAACGATCAGGAGCGATAAGGCTCTTGCGGTCTTTTTCTTCATTTGATATAAACTCCCATAGTTATTGTTGTCCTGAAATCATACGGTAATATTATACCATTTACGCTCTTCGTTGTCAATCGCGGCGGGGAATATGGTCGAGAAAAGTCGGAAGAAAAAAGCGTGCGCCGGAGCGCACGCTTTGTTAATGTGAGTATTGATTACTCGATGATCTCAGCAACAACGCCGGAGCCGACTGTTCTGCCGCCTTCACGGATAGCAAAACGGAGACCCTTCTCGATAGCGATGGGGGTGATGAGTTCGACTGTCATGTCAACGTTATCGCCGGGGCGGCACATGTCTACGCCGTCGGGAAGACTGATCGTGCCTGTAACGTCAGTTGTTCTGAAGTAGAACTGA
>CADBTH010000061.1 GCA_902797495.1 uncultured Ruminococcus sp. | reverse complement strand
GTGTCGACGGCTCCCGGACGGATCACGATCACGGGATGGCCGATCAGGCTCAGCTCCGTTCGAAGGGAGTGCGCGTACTTTTCGAGCGCCGTCTTCGTTATCCCGTAGATCCCCGTGAAGGGCAGAGGATCGAGAGGCGCGAGCTCACTCGTGACGATCACGATCCTGCCTCCTTCGGAAAGAGAGGGAAGGAACGCCTTGTTGACGCGGTACACTCCGTTCACGTTTACGTCGAAGATCCGGAGAAATCTTTCCTCGTCCATCTCGACAAGAGAGTCGAGGTCGTAGATCCCCGCGGCGTTTACGATGCAGTCTATCTTTCCGCGGCGCGACACCGCCTCATACGCCGCGGCGACGTCACCCTTATCGGTCAGGTCGCACCTTGTAAAGATCAGCCCGTCGGCGTCTTTCGCTTCTGCTCTGTCTAGCCCCTCGACGATATATCCGTGCCTTATCAGTTCGCGCGCAGCGGCGCCGCCCATTCCTCCTGCGACTCCGGTAACAAGAGCTCTCATCGATCAGCACCTCCGTTTTAAAAGAGTTCAATATTAATATAACACGCCCCGGTCAAATAATCAATCCCGAAATAATCTCAAAACACTTTACGAAGCTGTAAAAAACTGATATAATGATAAAAAAGCTAAATTCGGAGGAAGGTCCATGAGATTCAGATACAAGGAAAGAGACGTAGTTCTTGAGGCGGGAAGCACGCTCGAGGAGTTCGCAAAGAGTGAACAGAGCGCGTACGACGCGCCGGTTATCCTTGCGCGAGTCGGGACGAAGCTCGTCGAGCTGAACAAGAGAGTCCCGGAGGGAGACGGGGACGCAGACGCACAGCTCACTCTCGTCACGACAAAGGATCCCGACGGGCACAGAACTTACGAGCGCGGAGCGACCATGATGTTCCTTCGCGCGATGACTCATGTCTTCGGAAAGAAGATCGAGTCGGTCAAGGTCGAGTACTGCCTGTTCGACAGTCTCTATTTTTCCGTCCGCTTTAAAGGAGGCGCAGACTCTGACGAGTCGCTGACCCCCGACGCCGTCGCCGAGGTAAAGGCGACTATGGAGCGCTACGTCAGGGAGAACGAAAAGTTTGTCAAGGAAAAACTTCCGACGGACGACGTCGTAGAACTCTTCCGCCGTCACGGAATGAAGGATAAGGAACGCCTTTTCCACTACA
Source organism: uncultured Ruminococcus sp. (assembly GCA_902797495.1). GTDB lineage: Bacteria > Bacillota > Clostridia > Oscillospirales > CAG-272 > RUG14199. The sequence goes on along the minus strand of CADBTH010000061.1, from coordinate 1,470 downwards.
GAAGGACGTCGACGACGAACGTCTACCGACTCGGCAATTACGTCGACTATTACTACGGCTATATGCCGCCTTCTGCGGGATATATAAACGTCTTCGACCTCAGATGCGCGGACGGAGGTATATTTATGATCCTGCCGCGAAGGACAAAGCCGGAGGAGCCGGGAAGGCGCGAAGTTCCCGCAAAGCTCTTCGCGACGATGAGAAGCACGAACGTGTGGGGCGAGAACATCGGAGTCCCGACTGTCGGCGCGCTCAACGACGCGATCTCGCGCGGAGAGGGAAGAGATATCATCCTCGCCTCGGAGGCGTATCAGGAGCATAAGATAGGTGAGATCGCCCGCACCATAAAGGAGGAGGGGCGCCGTATCGTTATGATCGCAGGACCGTCTTCGTCCGGAAAAACGTCCTTCTCCCACAGACTCTCGATCCAGCTCGGCAACGTCGGTCTGAAAGCGTATCCGATCGCGATAGACAACTATTACGTCGAACGCACCAAGACCCCGAAGGACGAAAACGGAGAGTATGATTTCGAGTGCCTCGAGGCGCTCGATACAGAGCTTTTCAACAGCCAGATGTGCGCTCTTCTCCGCGGGGAGACGGTGGGGCTGCCGACGTTCAACTTCAAAACGGGCATGCCGGAGTTCAATGGAGACGAGCTGAAGCTGAAGCGCGGCGAGGTGCTCGTTATCGAAGGCATCCACGGGCTGAACGACCGGCTGACGTACGAGATCTCCCCGTCCGATAAATTCAAGATCTACATCAGCGCGGTCACCGCGCTCAACATTGACGAGCACAACCGCATCCCGACGACGGACAACCGCGAGATCAGGCGCATGGTGCGTGACGCACGCACGCGCGGCTTCTCGGCGATCGATACGATCTCGAGATGGCAGTCGGTGCGCCGCGGCGAGGATCGCCACATCTTCCCGTTCCAGGAGTCGGCGGACGTGATGTTCAACTCTGCCTCTCTCTATGAGCTCGCGGTCCTTAAGACCTTCGCCGAGCCGCTGCTCTTCTCGATCCCGAAGGACGCGCCGGAGTATCCGGAGGCAAAGAGGCTTCTCAAATTCCTCGAGTACTTCCTCGGCCTCTCCTGCGAGGACGTTCCCCGCAACAGCCTCGTGCGCGAGTTCATCGGCGGCAGCATCTTCAACGTGGGGTAAAAAGAATAACGGAACGCGGCGGAAAACCGCCGCGTTTTTCGGGCTTAAACTTTCGGGATAGTTTATCTCTCCAAAGCGTTGCTTTACAAAATGAGTAAGCGGGTCTATAATAAAACCGTAAGCTTACGAAATAATTTGTAAAGGAGTCGGTTTTATGACTACCATAGGACAGAGGATAAAGAATTTCAGAAAGAACGCAGGACTGTCTCAGGCAGACCTTGCGGGAAAGATCGGAGTTACCGCGCAGACCGTATCTAAGTGGGAGTGCGACGTCGGACTTCCCGACATCGTACAGATAGTGCCTCTT
>CADBTH010000060.1 GCA_902797495.1 uncultured Ruminococcus sp. | reverse complement strand
GTCGTATTTCCAGCGTATGAAACCGGGTCGGTTCCGGCGATGACTCTTTTCAGTTTTACCGAATCTCTGAGATTTACAACGCCGTCGACGTTGACGTCGGTCGTAAACCTGCAAACTTTACCGATGTCGCCAGCCGAGATCTTCTTTATCGCTTTGAAGTCTTTGAGTCCGACCGCTCCGTCTGCATCCAGATCCCCGAGGCGAAGATTCGTCTCGTAAACTCTCAATGTGTCGAGAGACTCCTCGGAATCAAACACCACCGACTCCGCGCCGTCCGCAAAGACAGCGATCGGAAAAGCCGCGGTTAAAAGAAGCACGGCAATAATGAGCGACATGATCCTGGTAACTTTCATGTATAGTCCTCCGAACTTATAATATATTAGTATAATTTTAACATATATTCATTAAAGATTCAACCTTTTTTAATATAAAATATATATTTAGTGATTCAATATAAAAGTCGGCGGCTTTTTTGTTGTAAAATGAACAAAGCCCGGATCAATAAACGCTTGACAAGCGATCGGTTATTTGCTAAAATAACAGAACGAACGTATTTCGGGATGTGGCGCAGTTGGTAGCGCGCGACGTTTGGGACGTCGATGCCGCAGGTTCAAGTCCTGTCATCCCGACCAAAATCAAAGCGGCGCTCTTGCGCCGTTTTGATTTTAATTTGAAAGGACTTGAAGGGGAAGCGGTAGTGAATCGACAGTCAGGGGGACTGTCGAGAGCCGCGGAACGGTCTGACCGCAGTCAGACCAAGTCCTGTCATCCCGACCATCAGGGATAGGTTTAAAACCTATCCCTACTTTATACTTACTTGGTACTTAAACCCCATAAATAAAGGATTTTCTCGACATTTTTCGATTTTATGTATATGGTAAGTACCAAGCAAGTATAAGGTATAACTGGGGTATAAATTGGGGTACGGCGCAAGTCTCGCACTCGAAAAATATATAATATAGTGATATAATAATGATTAAAGTTAACAGATTCATCTTTTTGTGATAAAGTGTCAATGTAAAAGACGTATCGTTTGATAGCGAAGGCAAAAAACTGCCGGAGCTTCTTCGCGATGTGTCCTTTTTTTCGTCGTATATCACGACGTTTTCTTTTTTGTTCAGATACTCGCTTAATTTACCCCCATCGGGAGAAAACTCTGTAACTAAAACATTGTATGCCCCGCCTTCAAATCCGTTCATATAACGACTGAAGAAATATAATTTTGATTTTTATGTAGATTTTCAAAACTTGTTGTGGTATACTTATAATATATTTCCGTCTCTGCAAAAAGTATGAAAGATCATGAAAGGTGACGTTTGATGCTTTACAGAAAGAAAAAGTATATAATCGCGCAGAACGAAATGATAATTAAAGACGTTGAAGTTCTGGGATCGGTCGTAGACTCTTACTACAGATCTCTGAACGACGCGGCGGCGCGCAACACGACGGAAACGGAGTCCGTACAGCGCACACTCGACGAGAAGACGGCAAAGATCAACGAAAGGCTCGACGCGCTCGAAGCCCGTCTTACAAGAATGGAAAAGAATCTTGAGGACGTAAGGTATTTTTCCGAGCACGGACTTCTCTCGACGGACGCGATCAGAGGAAAATTCGCGAACTACAACCCCGAGCTTCAACTCCTTTCGGAGAGTACGAAGACTAAGATACTTATCTGCGGGTTTTACGGAGCGGACAACCTCGGCGACGAACTTATGCTCGAAACGCTGCTCGGTTACCTGACCCCCTCCATTGACGCTTCGTTCACGGTCATGCTTGCGAACAACGGCGAGTACAACGTATTCGGGAAGCAAGGCGTCCATTACATCCATTACCCGCAGACAAAGTTCGACTACGACCGACTCGCTTCGTTCTATGACGTCGCGATATTCGGCGGCGGAGCTCTGATCAACGACGTTGATTACGGCGTAACGCACGGTAACGAGATGTCTCTGTCGACGACTCTCGTCGAACTGAGCTCAAAAATGATCGAGAACGGAAAGCGTTGTCTGTGGCTCGGTCTCAGCTCGAATCACGATATAACGAATAAAGAATTCGCCGATCGGCTGAACAGTGTTATTCCCTGCCTGACATACGTTTCTTTCAGAGACGAAAACAGCGTCGAATCGCTTAAACGCGCCGGTGTCGACGTTTCAAACGTCGCGCTCGACCACGATCTCATCATCGCGAACAAAGCGCTCGCCGATCCGCCGAAAAAGAGCGACGGGAGGCTGAACGTCGGCATGATCTTTATATGCAACTTCGGCGACCTTTCGGAGACGGAGCTTGCGATCATAAAATCAGCCGAGAAAAAGCTGAAGGCGACCGGAAAGGATTACAGGATCAATCTGATACCGTTCTACGACTACTGCAAGGTCGACGAAAAGGCGCTCACCCGTCTTGCGGAGGCGGCGGAATCGAAGAACGTCGCTGTTCTTCCCTACGTCAACAGTTTCGATAAGATCGTAAAGATCATAGCGGATCAGGACTGCGTGATAAGCATGAGATATCACGGCGCGCTTCTCTCCCTTATGCTCGGAAAGCCTCTGTTCAGCGTAGTTCTCGACTCGCATCCGCACTACAGAAACAAGATGTCTTATCTTTGTAAGAAATATGACGGAGTCGGCAACACCGCGGACGTCTCGGAACTGAACGAGGAGACGATCGGGCGCGCGCTCGACGTTCTGCTCGCCGACGGCGCAAAAGACGGCAACGCGCGTTTTCTCGCTGAGGCTCAGGAAAAACTTGAAAAAGTAATCGATAAGTATTTGAAATAAAATCAAAGGATACGTCTGACAATGAAGATCAAAATTAAAACAACAGACTGGATAATAGACAGCGCGAACGGAGCGGCGTCCATAAAAGACGGCCGGCTCGTTATCGACAACAAATCCGGCGAAAGGATCACTGTCAATTACCGCGAACGCATAGATATCAACGAGAAAAACTGCGGAAAAATGTACGTCAAGTTCGACGGAGACGTTGAAAACAGCGGAGGTTATCTCGGAGTCAACGGTTTTTCAGTTCCGATCCAGAGCGAATGCGTGATGCCTCTTTCAGACTCGACCACGATCGAGCTGACTCTCGTAGTTTCCGCCAAGAGCAGTATCTCAGTACCGGACCTTGAGCTCGAGTTTGCCTCGGACGTCGATCTTCTCGACAGAGTCAGGCTCGATCACAAGATACTCGTGATCGCGCCGCAGTACCCGAGCTATGCGAACCTCTACGTCTGCGCGTTCGCTCATTCAAGAGTCAGGGAGTACGTAAAGAGCGGACTCGACGTTCAGGTATTCGTGCCGACTTCGTGGTATCAGACCTCATACGAGAGAAACGGGATCCCCGTTTTCAGCGGAACTTACGAAGATCTGAAAAAGCATCTGTCGGAGAAGCATTACGACGTGACCGTCGTACACTTCGTAGACATGAATCTCTTCCCTATTCTTGACGCGAATATTTACGATAATCAGAAGCTGATCTTCATCTGTCACAGTCCCGAAACGCTCTACAGATACCTCACCCGCACGACCGGCACTTATTTCACGGTCCCCGAAAAATCTCAATACTTCGACCCGCGATTTGACGCTCACGACGAATACGTGAGAAAATACGCGGAAAAAGACAACGTGGAATGGGTATTCGTATCAGACTGGCTGAAGGATTTTTCGGAGAGCGAACAGAAGCTGAAATTCCGCCACGCCCGCGTCATCAACAATATCATCGACGAGGATCTTTTCCCGTATACGCCAAAGAAGGCGGAAGACCGCAAGAAGATATTGATGATAAGAAAATTCGACAACACGCGCGAGCACGGCATCGACCTTGTCGTACTCGCGATCCTCGCGCTGTCGAGAAGAGAGATATTCGACGACCTCGAATTCGATATTTACGGCGACGGAAACTATTACGAGACGCTCGTCGAACCGCTGAAACAGTTCAGGAACGTTCATCTGTACAGAAAATTCCTGCCGAACGAGGAGCTCAATTCCATTTACCGTTCGCACGGCATCATGATACTCGCGTCGAGGACGGACGCGCACGCCGTTTCAATGGGCGAGTCCGCTTCCACGGGTCTCGTGGTGCTCGGAACTAAAGTTACGTCGAATCCGTACTTTATGAACGAAAAGGAAAACCACACGCTCGCGGATCCCGAACACTACGAGCAGATCGCCGATATAATCGAGCGTCTCTACAACGATCCCGACGAGTTTTTACAGATCAGCGAACGGATGGCTACTTTCACGAGGCAGTTCAACAAGGAGCATACCGTCGCGAAAGAGATCGCTCTTATAAACGAATGCGTTGAGGACGTAAAAGGAAAAGCTCCCTTTACGCTTTCCGGTGCGAAGACTGACTCTCCCGTTCTGACGATAGGCGTTCCCGCTTACAACGTCGAAAAGTACATAGGTAAGTGCCTGATATCCATACTCAGGTCGAGAAACGCTCACAAAACGGAAGTACTCGTGATCAACGACGGTTCTACAGACGGCACCGCGGAGATAGTAAAAGAATTCGAGAAGACGAGCGGCGGTATCGTAAGGCTGATAAATAAGGAAAACGGAGGACACGGCTCCGGCATCAACCGCACCATTGAGGAAGCAAAGGGCAAATACCTCAGATTTGTCGACGGCGACGACTGGGTCGACCACGAAAACCTCGCAAAGCTCATTGACTATATGGAAACTTCCGACGCCGACGTTATACTAACGAAGGGCAGTTACGACTATATTGAAAAGCCGCTCTTTGAAGACATAATCAAATACGACAGTCTCAAGGAAGGCGTGACGTATTATTTCGACGATCTCGTATACGACAACTACGGATTCAAGACCTACGGTCCTATCCTAACGTCCGGCAACTACAAAACCGAAGTGCTCAGAAAAGCGGACTTCAGGATCACCGAGAAGAAGCCGTACGTCGACATGGAGTTCAATTCGTTCAGCATCAAGTACGTAAACTCCGTCGAATACCGCGATCTCGACATCTACAGATATCTTATCGGCAGAGTCGGACAGACCGTCTCAAAGGATTTCTGGAGAAAAAAATACAAAGACCACGTATATATCATTTTCAATATTCTCGACAAGGTCTCGAACGACCCGGATTACTCGGCAAACAAGAAGAAGTACGTATACAAGAACATAATATCTCAGATGGTGGATTCTCAGATATTCATGTTCGACGCGGTCTGCAAATACGACGAGCTTGACGAGTTCCTTGAAAGGCTGAAGAATTATCCGGAAGCGTACGATTATTCGATGAAGCTTATCAAAGAGCGCGGGGGCAACTGCCTGCTTATCCTGAAGCTCTGCAAATACTTCAAAAAGACGTCTTCAACCGAGTCGATCATAATCCCCGGCAAGAGAGAAACTCTGCGCGATCTTCTCGGATACCCGAAGCTCGCCTCGAAGCTTGAAGACGACGCCTCGGCAGGGCTACCCGCGTCGGGAAACGACTCCGAGTACGAAGAGCTCTCGTCGCAGCTCAAGCAGTCGTATCACGGCGGTATAAAGAGCAGGATAAAGAGACTTATATGCGCCGTAACTCCTTACGGGCTCGTAGTTTCAAGAAGGCTCCGCCAGGAGAGGAAATAAGCGTTTTACAAAAACAACGGCTGAAATAAGGCATCGCCTTATTTCAGCCGTTTTCTTTAGTTTATTCAGATCCAGAATTTATCGACGGGGTCGTGCATATCGGCGTCTCCGAGCGCGTCGAATACCTCGGGTTTTTCTTTCATCATGCGATATATGTGCGCGGCGTAATTGACGTCGTGTATCGACAAGCCGATATTGTACGCGAGTATCCTCTCGGAATCGTTCTCGCGGCCGGGCGACCTTCCGTTAACGACGTCGCTCACCTCGGCATAATATCTGAACTTCGAGAAATTCTTGAAGTGATCGACGTGTCCCGTGTCGTCGGCAAATACCTTATCGAAGAACAGATCGCAGTTCGTGAATCCTCTCGTGTGGACGGGCACGACGAGAACGCCTTCGTCAAAACAGTCGTCCGTACAGATATCGTCCTCGAAATACGTAGCGCAGGAGATCACGACGTCCGAGCCCTTGACGACGTCTCTTACGTCGTCAACTACCGAGAAGTGCAGATCATCATATCCGGAGAATCTTTCGATAAACAGTTCCGCCTGATCCTTATACTTAAGAAGCTTAATATCGAGCTTTCTGCCAGATGCAGCCGCGGCGAGTACGAGAAGAGTCGCTCTCGCGGTGTTTCCGAGTCCGATCATCCCGATCTTGGAAAAGTCCGTCTTTGCAAGATGCATTATCGAATGAGCGGCAACGGCTCCCGTTCTCATCGCGGTGATCCAGTTGCCATCCATCAGGGCGAGAAACTCTCCCGAGTCGGCGTTGAGCAGCAGTATCTTACTGTCGAGAGACGGACGCCTGTCGGGATATCGGGTCACGACCTTTACGCCGAGATCGGACGCGCCGTCTCCCGAGATCATTCCCGGCATAACGTTGCAAAATATATTCCCGGGCATATTCATATGAGTCTTAGGCGGAAGAAGAGTGTCACCCTTGCGAAGGATCATCTCGCTGACCCATTCGAAACACTCGGAGGGAGAAATATTCAGTTTGCTGACGTCGTCGAATGTGATGATCTTCATTCTGTCTCCTATCTGTTTTCCAGTTCGCTGCGAAGCGCGTTCAGCAGAGCGTCATTGTCTTCCGTGTTTCTGACCGCAAGACGCAGATAATTCCTGCCGGCGGTCTTCGTGGTGAGCTCCTTGATAAGTATCTCGTACTTAACGAGAAGAGTCTTCAGAAGTTCTTTGGGAGAAATACCGTCTGCAAGTTCCACCATGACGTAATTCGCCTGAGAAGGAACTACTCTTATCCCGTTGATACGGGACAGTTCCGTCTGGAAGCGGGCTCTTTCAGCCCGGAGTTTTGCAAGCGCAAGAGCATAGTCCTTTTTGTACTTCTCTTCTATCTGCATATAAAATTCCGCGAAAGAGTTGATATTCCAGATCGCAACTTCCTTTTTCATCCCCGCGATGCACCCTTCGTCCGACGTTGCGAAAACGCCGAGGCGGAGTCCGGGAACGCCGTATGACTTCGATATCGATTTCATAACGTAGAGGTTGGGATACTTTGCGAGGATCTCTTCTTTGATAAAGGTGTTGTCCTCTTCGTCGGAGAAATCCGCGAAAGACTCGTCGAGCAAAAACTTCACGCCCTTCTCCTTCGCCCATTCGACGAGAGAGAGTATATCTTTTTTGGGCAAATAATTGCCGGTCGGGTTGTCCGGATTGACGATAACGAGAGTTTCGATATCTGTTTTATCGAAAAAGTTGATAACGTCGTCAGCCGTGTAGCTGAAGTCGGGGTTGTCGGAGATAAAGTACACGGAGTCTTCCTTCGCGTACCTGTTCGGATACTCATCGAACGTCGGACGGATAAATCCGGTCACGCCGGAGATGCGCTCCATAAAGCCTTTGATGAGCTCCGCGGCGCCGTTTCCGACGACGATATGCTCCTGCTTAACGCCGAAATTCTTCGCTGCGAGAAGGCTGTTGACGCGCATACCGGACGGGTATTCCGTGATGAGCGTGTCAAAGCTTGCCTTGATCTCGTCGAGCATCCTCTTCGGAGGATAGTACGGGTTGACGAGGTAGCAGAAATCGAGCAGCTTCGGATACCTCCAATAGCCGCCGTATCTGCTCTGGATGAGCTTGACCTTTTCGTCGGTGTCCGGCGTGAAGATCGACTCGGCGATATCGAGATCCTGAACGTCGTCGATCTCGTACCATTTCTGACCGTTCAGCCTCTTCGCCTTAATGAATTCCCTTCCGAGATCGGTGATAACCCTGAGCACCTGCTCGTAATACTCGTTTTCTCCGAGGGCGCTTCTGTACGCCTTTAGGAAAGGAACGTAGTATTTCGACGAGAATTCTTTGCTGAATTTATAAATGTTGACGGTCTTGTAGTAAATATCGTCGTTGTCATGATTGAGCTTCGATCCCGGAACGAATGACATTATCGAATCGTCTTCGTCGAGAGTGACGCAGGTGCCGTCCATCCACGATTCGTATTTGTCGACGAGCGCGAGGGTATCGCGCGGATCGTTTACGAGCTCGTTGATTATAGACGAGTCAAATATCAGGTCTGACTCGAACAGAAGAGTGTCGTCCTCGGTAAGCTCGCATTCGGCGAGAGAGAGCGAATAGATATTGTTCGTTTTATCGTAGATCGGATTGTCGATGTAAACTATCGGAGTCTTGATACCGAGAGTTTTTATATAATCCGTAAGCTCGCTTCCCTTGTAGCCGGTCACGATGACTATTCTGGAAAGGGACAGCTCTTCGATCTGATGAAGCATACGGTCTATGAGAGAAACGCCGTTGACCTTGACCATGCACTTAGTGTTGTCTTTGGTTAGGTCCTTGAGCCTTTTTCCCATTCCGGCGGCAAGTATTATCGCCTGCATAAATGAGATTCCTCCTTCGAGGTATTTTTCTCAACTGTAATCAGTTGTCTTTTTTCTTTTTTGATGCCTTCGTCTGAGACTCGTCGATCTCGGTGAGTTCCTTATACTTTGCGGTGAGATAGTCGACCACGGCGGAGGCTGCCTGTCCTCTGTTGACCCACGCGAGGTCTCTCACTTCGCGTCTCGCGTCGGAGAGAGATTCGTCGTCTATTGCGGCGAGTATCTTTTCGCGCAGAGTCGGGAAATCGGACTCAGTTATCTCGATACCGAGCTTTTTATAAAGGTCGACCGCCTCTTCCTTGTCGAACCAGGCGGCGTCGTAGATCGCCGTGTCAAGTTCGCCCGCGGAGTAAAGAACGGGTTTGTCGAATATGAGTGTAAAATCGAGGATAACTCCCGAGAAGTCGGAGATCATTATGTCCGATCTCTTCAGAACGTCAAAATTGTTGTTGTCGCGGTTCCACGTCAGTTTATCCGAATCGGGGTACTTTGCCATAAGGCGGTCGAGTTCTTCCTTATCGGAGGTAAAGGACTGCGGATGAGGTCTGATTGTTACCGAAAAACCGGTAGCCAACAGGGCGTCGATAAGAGCGTCTTTGTATTTCATGAGCAAAGAAGACGCTCCCCAGGACGGCGCGAGAAGTACGTTTACTCCGTCCTTTACGTGTTCATCCGATCCCGCGTCGTTCTTCTTTTCGGCTTCGAGTCTTGCTGCCATCGCGTCGAGGATCGGAGAGCCGACTTCGACGAGCTCTTTTTCAGGCAGGTCTCTCATCTCTTCAAGACGTCTTATATACGGTCTCTGCAAGTCTCCGGTCAGAAGCACCGCGTCGTAAAAGTCGAGCGCGAACATTCTGTAGAGGATGTGCTTTCCGGCGGCGTGATAGATATGTACGTAACGGTCAACTCCCTTAGAGCGTTTCCACTGATACACGTCGAGGTTCGGAGTCGTCGCAAGAAGTATCGTCGCGTCTGCAAAATTGAGCTTTGTGAACGCCTTGTTTCCCTCTCCGATAAACTCGGCTTTGACGTGCTCGTATTTCTCGGAGAAGACGGGGTCATCCTTAGACTGAGTCCAGTAAACGAGGTCTTCGCCGCGGCGTTCGAATTCGTCGCAGATCGGCTTGAAGAGATTCCAGTATCTCTTGTTCTCCGCAAAGATCAGGTAAGGCGTTTTCTTTCCGTGTTTATCCGTATGGATCTTACCGCCGGAAAAGAGAAACTTAAGTTTTAATTTCAGCTTTTGGATAAGGAACAGAAGCGCTGACGCAACTCCGATAATGATGGAAAACAGCATCGCTCCCGTGCCGGGATCTATGTATAGTAAAAGTCTCACTGTTCGATCGTCTCTCCTTCCTCTGCGTTTGCCGGACCGAGATTCTTCCAGTTGTCCATATCGAAGACGTCGTCGTGTACGGAGTACCAATCGAAGTCGTCGGTCTTGAAAACGTATTTATGCGTAGCAGGCTGGAAGTAAGTGCAGCTCGTTATGTACTGGTCGTGCGCGGTCTTTTCGTCGTTGATTATTTCGTTTCCGGTGAACGGATTCACAGGATCGTCTATGATGTCTTTTACCGCAAGAGTCGGTGTATCGGCGATCGTCATGAACGTCGTATCGGTCAAGAGCTCACCCTCGTCTCCGAAGTCCTTGAACATATAAAGAGGTCTGAAGCATTCAAGGTCTATGTCGTCGCCGGTGTCTTCGGTACCGTTATCGTAGATCATATCCTTAAACTGATAGAGGTCGCGTCCGTGGTCGGAAGCAATTATTATCCTCGTGTTGTCGTATACTCCCTGCTCCTTGAGGTAATCGAACCACTCGCCGAGCTTCAGAAACGCCATCATATTCACGTGGTAGTGATACGGCTGAACGTCGTTGTAAACGTCCGCGGTCCTTCCGTCGAGCGTGTAGAGCGACATGTCCGGTTCGACCGTATCCTCGTTTCCGGTCGGAAGCGTGTAATCCGGGAGGACAAGCTTGGAGGGGGTGTGCGTCATAGCACTCTGGAAAAGAGTCAGGTTGTTGTTTTCGCCCTCCTGGATATCCGTCAGATCGTCGAGATTTGAAAGCTCCGCATACTGTCCGAGGAAAGTCTCGTCGATATGTGAATCGGCGCGCAGGGACAGCGACATATACTTGCCCTCGTCGTAAATGAATCGGCCTGCAAAATTCGGTGCCGCCTTCATAAGACTGTAGTAGTAGAACGAGCGGTTTCTGTCGAGACCGTACAGCAGTTTCAGGTCTTCGGACGAGAGCAGATTCAGGCATTCGCCGCCCTCGAGACCGTAGACGTCGATATAATCGTATTCATAGTAACGCGAATAATCGTGCGCTTTTTCCCATCCGTAGTTTGCGTACGGCGGGTCTGTTACTGTTACGTCGTAACCGTTCTCGCCGAAGATGACGGGTAGCGTGAGCAGCGCTTCGTTGTGCTTTTCCACCATTAGCTCGTCGGAGCGCTTGTTCATTTCGACCGGCGTGTATTCATATCCGCCGAAAAGCTCCGGCGCGCCGAATACGGTGAAGAAGCCGTGTGAGATCGTGTTCGGATAATACGTGAATCCGGTGAACTGCTCTTTGAGCTCCGGTTTTTCGTTGAACAGATACGGAACGTAGTCGCCCATCGCGCGGTCGAGCATGATGACCATCACATTCTTCCCCTCTTTGCTGAAGTGAAGGACGCGGCTCGAACCGTCGTTTGCGAGAGTTTCCGTCTTGGTTACTTTCACTTTTGAAAGCTCTGTCCTCGTACCTATCGCGCTGTATACGGAAATGCCTATCGTGGCGATAAGAAGTACTGCCGCGAATACCCCGGTGACAGACGGCTTCAGATTCAATATTGCGGATACGATCAAAACTATACCGATAATAACCGCTATATTGATGAGCTTTTCCTTCGCGGTATACATGAACTGTCCGGCATAATTGAGGCTCGTGTCGACAGTTCCGAAGCTTCGGCTGATAAACATGAAGTCAACCACCGCAACTATCGCAGCGTTCAGCGTAAAGAAGGAGAACAGACGCTTTCCTTTCTCGCTCGAGAGAAGATAGAATACTCCGAGCCAAAGCACGAAGAATCCGATCGCGACGGGGAGAGTATGGAGGATATACTCGAAAGGTGTAACCGTGTCTCCGAGATTCAAAAACTCGATCGGAGACGCGCTGATGACGGAGAGAGGTATGAGCGCGCCGATGAGTACGGAAAGCACCAACGCCGAAAGGACGAATACCTTCTTGTCGCATTTCGAGATCGCTCTCGGGATGAATCCCGTGATCGCGGACAGGACTTTGTTCGGGGCTTTTCCGGATACGCTCCTTTTCTCTTTGACAGCGGAAGCGATATATCTGATAAGCGGTATGCTGAGGATCACGAACGCCGCAATACCGAGCATATAGCTGTGCGCGCGGCTAATCGGGCCTTTGGGCGCTCTCACTATCATGAAAGCGCAAATAGCGGCGCCGATAAGAGACAGAGCAATACCCTGCTGACGCTTCGTAAGGTGAACGGCGCGCATGAATACGTTTTTAAGAAGCGAGAAGAGATTGTTGAGAGTCCAGTAGAATACGAGTCCCGCCGGGCTCTTGTAAAGAAGGACGAGGAATACGATAGCTATAACGTAAAGCTGCCACTTCTCTTTGAATTTATACCCTCTCGTATAGATTGTGCTCGATACGAAGTTTATGAGCGTCATGAGGATCGGAAGAAGGTTTATCGCAACTCCTCCGATAGTGAGGAGCCCGTCCGGCTTCGAGAGATCCTTGATGAACCAAAAAGACGTGCCCGAGAGAAGTTCAAGGTGCGACAGATAATTGTACGCAGCCATGAAGAACGGTATCTGAAGCAGAAGAGATATCGAGTTCTTGAAAACTGAGAGCGGACTGTAGTGCTGTTCGCGGTAATACGCCTGCTGCATCATCACACGCTCGTCGCCCTTGAAGGCGTCGCGGATGTGATTCGTCCACTTTTCCATCTTCTTCTGCTTTTCGCGCTGTTCCGTCTGAATGGCGTCTGCTCTGCGGTACAGGGGCAGGCAAAGCAGGTTGACCGCAAGGCTGACACCTATGATAGCAACTCCGACTCCTCCGAATATTCTGTACATGATCCAGAATATCATTTCCATCAGATAAACGAGCGGGGTAATGACGACGTTATATAATACTGTAAACATTATCAAACTCTCTTTCACGCGCAAACGTCAGTTGAACTGATCGTAAAAACGGTGTTTATAACCGCAGCAAAAAAACTCTTATTGCGAGTTATAAACCCCCTTTCTGACACATTATACACTATACTCACTTAATTTGCAATAGTTAATTTTATATTAATATTATATATTAATACATATTATCCTGCTTTTCTCTGTTTTTATACGCTTCTCTATACAAAAAAAAGCGCCGCAAGGCGCCGTTTATCTGATTTTTATACTTCTTAAACTGTTTTCAGTTCGTCGAAATATGGGATCGAGCTCGAAGCGCCCATGCGTGAGACAGTGATCGCGGAAGCTCGGGAAGCTGCGTCCATTGAATCTGTAAGGCTCAAATTCTTAGAGACACAAGCGAGGTAGTATCCCGTGAAAGTGTCGCCCGCCGCCGTCGTATCGACAGGCTCTGCACGGTAAGCCTTTTGTCTGAAGACGCCGTCTCTGCCGCAACAAACGCTTCCCTCTTCGCCGAGTGTCAGTATAAGGGTTGCTGCAGGATACTTTTTTCTGAACCCTTTGCATATCCCGTCGACGTCCGACGCACCCGTCAGCGCCGCGCCTTCGATCTCGTTGCAGAACCAAAGATCGACGAGCTCCAGAGGCAAATCTTTTATCTTTTCGTCGAAAGGAGACGGGTTGAAAGAGATCTTCATTCCCTTTTCCCGCGCCGCAAGGAAAGCCTCCTTCAAGCAGTTCGTTTCGTTCTGAGCGAGAAGAAAATCGCCCGCGGCCGCATCCGAAAGAAAGAAATCTACGTATGACGGATCAATCTGTCTGTTCGTGCCGGCAAACAGCATAATACAGTTTTCTCCGTTGCGGTCGACCTGTATTATCGCGTGACCCGGACTGCCGGCGACCCTTTTCAGCTTTGAAGTATCAACGCCGGACGACTTCATCTGTTCCGCGAGGAATTCGGCGCCGTCGCCGATCAGCGCGCCGTGAACGACGTCGGCTCCCGCTCGCGCAAGAGCTACGGACTGATTGAGTCCTTTACCGCCGGGAAAGACCTCCATTTTGTCCGACGAGATAGTCTCTCCCGCCGAGACAAAATGATCGACAGAGTATACGTAGTCGACGTTTACAGATCCCAGATTATATATTTTCATATCTTGTCAACCTCCCGAAAAGATCGTCAAACAGCGCGTCGCGCCATATTTGAAAAACGTAAGTATATTCGAGCCTTCCGTCGTCGTAATCGTATTCTTTTTCATACGTCGGCATAAAGCGGGGCTTCAGTTCGTCGAGCATAAAAGCGCAGTCTTCGTCGACAAGCCACGCGACGGCGGTCACGTCCCAGATCACTCTTGTCCACGTTCTATAAGGAGACGTTCTCTCCGCTTCCTCGATCGTATTTTTTGCGAGGTAATCGCAAAGCGGGCCTTTGCCGACGAGAAAATGCTCGAGCTCGTATTTTCCCGTCGCGAATTTATCGACCACTCCCATAACGGGG
>CADBTH010000059.1 GCA_902797495.1 uncultured Ruminococcus sp. | reverse complement strand
TTTCCGCGTTCTCGCCCCTCGACGTAGCCGTGAACCCCAAGCATTCTGCGAATGCTTGAGGACCCCGCGTTATATACGCCTCACGGGGCGAGAACGCGGAATCTGCCGGCGTTTCTCTTCCTCTGCTCAGTCTGCAGACTTTGTCTACAGACTGAAGCGCCGCGTAAGCGGCGCTTTTCTTCTTGACATATCTTTCGTTCTGTGTTAAAATTTATATATTATTATAGGGATCACCCTGACTACGGAGGATTATTATGAAATTTAGGATCGTCGCTGTCGCGATCGTCACGGTCATGCTGGCGCTTACTCTTTCATCCTGCTTTTATTCGAACAACTCTGCGAAAACCGAAGTTCAGACGACGGTCGCCGCACCGGATCTCGTAAAGCCCGCAGACGTCGCGGGGAAGATCGACCTCAAGGCGGAAGACCCGTCGAACGACAAAGTCGCGTTCGGTTTCGACTCAGAAGGAAGAGTTTCCGAGTGCTCGTATAAGAAAGGCGACGTATCTTTTTACGTCGGCTACACTTACAGAGACGGCGAAGTTGACGTGAACGTTTTCGCGACCGATAAAGATTCGAACGCGTTCGTCGTCGACTCTCTCACGTATAAGACCGGCTCGTTCGACAAGTCCGCCGGATTTACCGAAAAGGACGGGTATTATTTCAACGGTTTTTCGTCCCTTGACGCCGTAGAAAGAGAGACGAAGTCCGAAGAGACTACGACAGACGCGGCGAAGGATACGGAAAAGGCTGAGACTGAAGGCGATACTACCGCTCCTGCGGACACAGCGTCTGACACGGAAAAGGCCGACTGACATTTGTCGCCCGGCAGGCGACCACTTTCTCCTCTGAATGAACTATAATGTGATCGTAAGAACAAATCACATTCATTCAAAGGAGAAAACAAAATGGCAAACAACGAAAACAAAAAGAACGTTACAGAACTCGTATTCATCCTCGACAGAAGCGGCTCCATGGGAGGGCTCGAGGACGACACCATCGGCGGTTTCAACTCGATGATCGACCGTCAGCGCGGAGAAGGCTCCGACGCGTACGTTACGACGGTGCTCTTCGACAACGTGAACGAGACCGTTCACGACAGAGTCCCGCTCGCCGCCGTTTGCCCGATGACGAGGAAGGAATACTACGTCAGAGGATGCACGGCGCTCCTTGACGCCGTGGGAGACACGATAAACCACATCTCCGACATCCACAAGTACGCAAGGCCCGAGGACATTCCCGCGCGCACGCTCTTCGTGATCACGACTGACGGTATGGAGAACGCGAGCAGAAAGTACACCGCCTCCGCCGTAAAAAAGATGATCGAGGCGAAAAAAGAGGCGGGCTGGGAATTCATCTTCATCGGAGCGAACATCGACGCCGTAGAGTGCGCCGCTGATTACGGCATAGCGCCGGAGTACGCGGTCAACTATCACGCCGATAAAAAAGGCACGGCAAAGGTGTACGACGCGGTCGGAAAGGCGGTCGGATGCGCGATGAGGTCGGCGCCTCTCGGATACGCGTGGCGCGAGGAAGCGGACGAAGACTTCAACGGCAGATAACGACAAACGAATAACCCCGGGGAGCGTATGCTCCCCAAAGTTTTATATAGCGCAGGTGGATCATATGGCAGATAAGCACACACCGGATATGTATCGGAATCACAGACAGCGGCTCAGGCGGGCGGCGGTCGAGAACGGAATGTCGTCTCTCGACGATTACAAGCTGCTCGAACTCTTTCTATTCGGAGTTCTTCCGAGGATAGATACATATCCCCTCGCACACCGCCTCCTGGACAGATTCAAAACGCTCGACGGAGTCTTCTCCGCTAATAAGGAGGAGTTGACGGCGATAGAGGGAGTCGGAGAGAAGACTGCCGCGCACATTACGGACGCGGGCGAGGTTATCACGAGGGCTGTCGTGGAGCGCCTGACAAGAGTCCCGATAGACTCGGAGGCGGCGGCTTTCCCGCTCCTGCTCTGGATCATGAGGAACGCTCCGACCGACACTACGGCGGTAGTCGCGCTCGACGACCGGTACGGATACGTCGGTAATTGGCTGACGGAGCCGGGACGCGTCGTAAAGGATTACAAGGATAGGATAAAAAGAGCGCACGATGTCGGCGCGAAAAGGATCATTTTCGCTCACAGACACCCGACGGGGGCTGACAAGCCGACTCCCGACGACGTTGCGGTCACGGACTCGCTCGACAAATACTGCGAAGAGATCGGCGTGATCCTCGTCGGTCATTATATCGTGACAGGAAAGAAAGTCATATCCGTGATAACGGATGAATACGTAGACAGAAAATATGGAAAACAATAAGAAGAATATCCCGCGCGTCTTTATGAGCCCGGGCGAGACGAGGCGGTGCAACGGCAGGATAATGGATGTCGCAAGCCTCTTTCTGAATCTCGCAGCCGACTCGATCCCCTATTCGACGGTCAGGGAGATCGCAGAGTCCTGCGGCGTCACGGAGGAATACGCTTACGCGGAGCTTTTCGCCGCGCGGTGCGGCGTCGATTCGGAGGGAAAGGATAAAGCGTTTTTCAGAAATTACGTCCTTCCGATGATAGACCGTCTTGATGCTGACGACTTCACGTCCGACCCGTACTATAAGAATATTTCTATCCCCGAAAAGAAACTCGGGAAATGGGAGCTGAAGCGCGAGAGGCTGAAGCCAGGCGAAGCCTTCGTCTGCCGCGACCTTCTCGTAACGGACGACGGAAGGATGATACCTCAGCTCGGATTTTTCGACAGGGAATTCGTCTATCCCGCAGTGCTCGAGGGCGGCAGGGAGTGGATGACCCTGATGCCGAACGAGACCGTGACGACCGAGCCTGCCGTAGAGCGCGCGCACGGAAAAGTCCTGACGTACGGACTCGGACTCGGCTATTTCGCATACCGCGCGTCGGAGAAGGAGAACGTCGACTCGGTCACAGTGGTCGAGCTGTCCCCCGACGTGATAGAGCTGTTTAAAACCTTCATTCTCCCGCAGTTCCCGCACCGCGACAAGATAAACGTTGTCTGCTCCGACGCGTTCGAGTACGCCGAAAAGCGCGCGCCGGCGGAGAAGTACGACTTCGTCTTCGCGGACTTCTGGCACGACGCCGGGGACGGCCGCGACCTGATGCTCAAAATGAAGGAATACGAAAAATACTCGCTCGAGAGCGAGTATACGTATTGGCTCGAGGATACGATAAACTGCTACCTCGACCGCGATCTTTGGCCGTAAAAATATCCGCCGGTATCGGCGGATATTTTTTATTCTCTCATCATTCCGGCGAAGATATTTTCGTTTCTGAGGGAGGGGTTTTTTATTTTGTCGTTGATCTCGTAGGCGGTCGCTTCGAGGCTTTGGGCGACGTCGCTGATCAGTCTCTGATCTTTAAGCGCCGTGAGGACTTTGCGGCGCGCTTCGTCGACGGAATCCTGAGAAGGATCTGTCAGCAGAGCGGCGAGCAGTTCCTCCGTATCGGAGAGAAGTTCGAGATCTCTCATTCCGCGGAAGACCCATTTGTAGAAGGGCATATATTTGTTGTTTACGAGATAGACGATTGCCAAAATATTTTTTACAAATGTAAATATTGCGAGCAGGGCGGCGCCGTCTTCCCCGTGCGCGAGGCAGCGCGGGTAGTTGTAAGATCCCGACTGGTGGGCGACGATGAGCGCGGACGCGAGCTTTTTGAGACGGATATCCTCGGGATATCCTTTTTTAAGTTCCCCGCGTATCGCCGAGAAAGCTCCGAGGTCGTCGCGGAAGACTTTTCCCGACGTCGCGGCGCAGAGAGCGTGCTCGGGGATCGCGAGCCAGTGAGCGTATGAGGTTGGCGCGGACGGCGACCCGAGGAATTTTCTGAAGAAACCGTCGGTCGGCATAACTCCGCGGCGCGCGCCGCCGGTCGGGGTCGCGCTCTTTCTCGTCAGCCCCTCGAACGAAGCGGGCAGAGAAGAATAAGCTCTCGAGAGCGGAAACGAGTATTTTTCATAGTCTTCATTCGTCAGCCACATACAGAAGGACGGCTCGAAGTCGTGGTCGCGCGACACGTCGTCGTCGAATCCGAGGCATTCCGAGCCCTCGCCCGCAAGCCCGACGGCGATACGCCCTTCGAGCTCGGGAAATCTTTCTGCGATCATCGGCGCGCCGAACTCTCTGTAGTATTTTTCAGCGATCTCAATTCCCTTCATATATCGCACCGGACCTTTCCGAAAGGATCTTCGCATATTCCCCGTCGCCGAAGTGTTCGAACGAAGGCGCGCACTTTGAGGCGACGAAGGCGTAGTAGGGGTCGCGGGGCGTTTCGGGGGAGTCGAGGATCTCGCGCGCCGACGCCATGCACTCACAGGTCTCGGGGCAGTCCGCGCCGCGCCACGTCTCGTACATGTGAGCCATATTGACGTAGGTTATCGCCTCGTCGCACTTCGCGCAGTTCTGCAGGGTGATCGCCGCCGCTTTTATGAAGAGGTCTTCAGCTTCTTCGCATCTTCCGAGGTCGCACAGAGCGAGCGCGGAGTTGTTGTACAGCCCTGCGACGAGAGGATCGTCGCCGCCGAGGTTTTCGCCGTATATAGCGCTCGTCTTTTCGTACAGTTCCAGAGCTTCGGACGGCATTCCGAAAGCTTTGTAAACGGTCGCGGCGTTGAGGTATACCGTCGCCGCGGATACCGTTTCCGCGATCTCTTCGCGCTCTATCAGATAAAGCGCGCGCTCTGACGCTGCCAAAGCCTCGTCCTTCATTCCCTGCTTGCGGTAGTAGCCCATCAGTTCATTCTGGATCGATATCTCGCCGCGGCGGTCGCCAAGCTCCTTCGCCTCGGTCTCCCAGCGGCGGAGGAAATCGCCCGCGCCCTTCATGTCGTTCACGTCGAAGAACGAATCGAGTTTTTCGATGATCCTTCTCACAGGTACGGTACCCTTCGGATCGTCCGGCGAGGGGTAGTAGAATTTTTTGCCGTCCGCGAGCGGACAGCCCGGTTCTTTATAGTCAAACGGATCGAGCATGACGTTCTCCTTTCCGATTCTTTTCATGATCTATTATAACTGAAAGGAGCCTCTCTTTTCAAGTAGTTTTGCACAAAAATCGCGGGGCGGCACGATTATTCTTTGAAGATACTTGATAATAAAATAAAAATATGTTATTATAATTATAACTATACTTTTGAGAGGTAGCCTATGGCAAAACTATATTTCAAATACGGCGCGATGGGCTCGTCAAAGACCGCCAACGCGCTGATAGCTAAATTCAATTATGAAGAGCGCGACATGAAGGTGTGGCTCGTAAAGCCCGCCGTCGACGTCAG
>CADBTH010000058.1 GCA_902797495.1 uncultured Ruminococcus sp. | reverse complement strand
GTGATATACTTTATCGCGTCGAGCGCGCCGGGCATTTCGGGCGCGATCGTCACGAGCTTGATAATATCCGCGTTGTCGACGATGAATTTTCCGTCGGGCGGGAGGATATGCTCCTCAGCCTGAGCGCCCTTCTTCGAGGGGTTGATGAACGGTCCCTCGCAGTTGATCCCGAGTACGTTCGCGCCGTGGTAACCCTCTGCGGCTTTGAGCGTTCTCGCGGAGTCGAAAGCCTTTTCGATTTGGCTCTTTGCGACCGTCATCGTGGTGGGGCAGAAGGACGTGACGCCGTTGGCAACTATCGCCTTCGCCATCCTCTCGAGACCCTCCGGGTCGCCGTCGCAGGTGTCCTCTCCGACGTATCCGTGGATGTGTATGTCGACAAGCCCCGGAGCGACCCATGCGCCCGCGGCGTCGATCGTCTCGCATCCCGCGGGAACTTCGTCCTGCTTTACGATCTCTTTTATTTTTTCGTCGAAAACTATCGCGTATCCTTCGAGTACTTCCGAGGGAGTGACGATCTTTCCGTTAATGATACATTTCATGAGAATACCTCCTCTTTTTCCAGTTTAATATTATAACACTACATATAGATAAAATCAATAGAGTTAACACAACTTTTTAAATTTCGCCGAAGCACACCTCGCCGTCCGTTCCCGTGAGTCTGACAGGTACGACTTTGTCCGACAGATCCTCATCGCTCTTCACCCTGACTTCGACGTAGTGCCGCGAGTGACCGACGGCCACTCCGTCCTTCATCTGTTCGAAGAGTACGCCGTCGCCGCCCTCTCTGTATTCTTCCGCGTAGCGCGTGAGAATATCCTTTTTGATCCCCGCCTGTATTGCCGCGAGCCTTGCCGCACGCTCGTATTTTACTTCCTGAGGCAGCTGTCCGTCCATCGACGCCGCCTCCGTCCCGTATCTCTTCGAAAACGGGAACACGTGGAGGTGCATGAATCCGACCTTCTCTATAAAGTCGACGGTCTCGAGGAACTCCTCCTCCGTCTCGCCGGGGAAGCCGACGATGATATCTGCCGAGAACATGATCCCCGGAATTATCTCTTTAGCGCGGAGAAGCTTTTTCAGAGCCTGATCGGCGTTGTATTTTCTCCTCATGCGCGCGAGCACGGCAGACGAGCCGCTCTGTACCGAGATATGCAGATGAGGCAGAAAAGAGGGAAGGCGCGACGCCGTTTCAAGAAAACGGTCGGTCAGAATATTCGGGTCGAGCGAGCCGAGAGTCAGCCTTTCGACCCCCTCCACCGCGTCGACCTTCACGAGCAGCTTTTCAAGCGCGTCACGCTCACCGCGGTCGAGCCCGTAGGACGCGGTCTCGATACCGGTCAGTATTATCTCGGGACAGCTCTTCGCTATAGCGCTGACTTCCGCGATCACGTCCTCTTCGTTCTTCGATCTTACTTTCCCGCGCCCCTTCGGTATGATGCAGTAGGCGCACCTGTTTTCGCACCCGTCCTCGATCTTGACGAATGCCCTTGCCCTGCGCGAATGTGAGATCGTCATTCCGTCGTAAGGAGCGGAGTAAATGTCCGACACGCCGAGAGTGACTGCCTCTCCGTTTATAAGGCTCACGGCGGCGTCGGGTATGAACTTTTTTTCGGCGTTGCCGACGACGATGATCTCTCCGGGGATCTTTTTCATCTCGTCCGTGAATATCTGAGCGGAGCATCCGGTAACTATAATGTTGTCAGCGTACGATTTCGTGACCGCGCGTCTCACCATCTGACGGCTCTTGCGGTCGCTCTCGGAAGTGACCGAGCACGTATTTATGACCGAAACGTCGGCGTGCTCTCCGAAAGGCACGACGAGAAAGCCCCGCCTCTCGAGAGCCTCCGCGACAGCGTCGGACTCGTACTGATTGGCGCGGCAGCCAAGCGTGCAGAACGATACCTTCGGCGTGTTTTCCACAGTCAACCTCCGCAGTAAAAGTGTACAAATCATTCTATCACATTTTGTGAAATTAGTAAAGCGATTTGATTCTTTTTGTCACAAATTTACCGAAAAAAACAAAAATACTTGCAATCCCCCATCCGGTGTGTTAAAATAGGAAGCGAAAATAAAAAGAAAGAAGGGAGACTACTCGAATAAAACGTTCGGTCGTCTCTTTTTCTCTTTATCTGAAAGGAAACAACTATGGGAATTCTTCACGTTATCAATCATCCGATGATCACTCACAAGCTCACCATCATGAGAAAGACGGAGACGGGCTCGAAGGACTTCAGACAGCTCCTCGACGAGATATCCATGCTGATGGGTTACGAGCTCACGCGCGACCTTCCTCTCGAAGACGTCGAGATAGACACTCCCGTCGCTCATATGACGGCTAAAATGATCTCCGGCAAAAAAGTCGCCATCGTACCGATACTCAGAGCGGGTCTCGGAATGGTTGACGGACTTCTCAGCCTCGTTCCC
>CADBTH010000057.1 GCA_902797495.1 uncultured Ruminococcus sp. | reverse complement strand
TGGAGAGCGAATACTGGATGTATGAGTACTATCCTTCATACACCGTATATATGAAGGACGGTACGGCGATAGAGTCCGATTACGGGAGCGTCGTGATCGGCGATAACTACTATTACGCCGAGACGGAGGACTATCAGAATTACGCCTGCTGGGACGTCGGTCCTCACGAGGCGAAGGGGTATCTCTTCGGCGAAGAGTATGATTTCACGGTCACTGTCACTCCGAATCCGTATACGAAGCTGGAGATAGAGGATACTGTGTTTGAAGACGGCATGCCCGCTCTTCTTATGAAATTCTCCGGCGACGGGGCGTATAAAGAGTGCGTTTGCTCGATCTCCCATCCGACCTTCTACTCCGGCGAAAATATGATGGGGTTCGAGCTTTATACGACGGAGGAAGAGAGCTTCTTTTGCACGTTCACTTTCAAGTACGGCACGATAGGGATGCCCGTGTTCGACGAGAACCTTCGCGCCTGGGTCGGGGCTCTCCGGTCGAATTCAACTGATTCGAAATTCCTGAAGATCGCCGTCTTCTCCGTAGAGCTTGCACACAGCACGCTCTTCTTCCGCGGGGCGGAGCCTGACGTCCCGCAGATAACGAGGGACGACACGGATCTCGCGGCGCAGATAGCTCTCAACACCATGTACGGCTATCTTGAAAAAGCGGAATTCGAAGAGACGGACGACGGTGAGCGGATAGTCACAAGCCGACGGCTAGCCGAGGTCGCGACGAAGCAGATATTCGGCTATATGCCCGACCTTCATGAGAGCCGCTGGTACGACGGCGCGACGGACAGCGTCAGCGTTCCGTATCTCACCTGGGACGACTCTCCTTATTTCAGCTTTTCCTACGGACTGAAAAAGACGGCGGAGGGATACGAGCTGAGAGTCTTTGCGGATCGGCACGCCGTCGGCGAAGACGGAGGCATTTACACAGAGCGGGTCGACAGCGCTTGCACCGTATATCTCGACGGGGACTTCTGTGTGGTGAAGATAGAATTCGACACCGCGCCTGTGTTTATCAGGGGCGACGTGGACGGGGACTGCAGTATCACGATGAAGGACGTGCTCGCTCTGCGGAAGCTGATCGCCGGAGTGGATGAGGAAGCTTCGGCGGGCGCCGACGTGAACGGCGACGGAGCCGTCAACATGAAGGACGTGCTGGCGCTCCGCAAGATCCTTGCGGGAGATGAATGAAGAGCGCGACACGACGGGAACACCGAAAAAACAGGCGCTGACTTTATTTGATTTGCAATAATCGTTAGTAAGTAAAGCGGCGCACATTCAGATTGACTGAATGTGCGCCGTGTTTTTTCTTTCGCCGTTCAGCCTTCACGACGCACCGCGAACCCCAAAAACCTGCGGTTTTTGAGGACCCCGAACGGTTACTACGCCTTGTGAAGACTGAACGCCGAATCTTCCTCGTCCTCTCGCGCTCTCAGTTCGGCTCCGCGCTCTGCCGCCGCTCTGCGCGGCTCCGACCGCTTCGCCGAAGATGGGGCGACCTTTAATATCGTCCTCAAAAGTTTTACGGGGGGTTCTCTTCGGGTGAGGGGGACGCTTTTTCAAAAGCGTCCCCCTCTGTTTTTTTGTGCCGTAAAGAGGGGAACGGGGAGTATTTATGTAGAATATATGGAATGAAATGGTAACTATTGGTAATTAATAACAGCGTTCGACAAGTTTTTTTGTGCATTATTTTTGAGGACAAACACTTGAAATAACAGGAAATATATGGTAAACTGTTAGCGTCGAACGGAAATGAATATACAATTTAAATACGCAAGAATATACAAGGAGAAGAAAATGAACAAGCAGACGAAAATTTTGATCGCGGATGAAAGCGCCGAAGCGCGCAGGGCGGCGAAGGAAGCGCTTCTGAAATACGGATACAGATTTGTCGACGAAGCGTCGAACGGCGAGGACGCGCTGACGATGATATCCCGCGGAGGGTACGACGTCGTCATAACGGACGTTTGGCTCTCGCGCGTCGACGGGATCGGGCTGATAAGACAGTCGAAAAACGTGAACTTCGCGGACGACCTCCCGCCCGCGTTTATAATATCCTCCCTCGTCGTCAACCAGAACATCTTCGTCGAGGCGACGAAAGCGGGCGCGGTGCTGTGCCTGCCGAAGCCGATAGACTACGACGGACTCGGCGACCACGTCGCGGAGATCGAGGAGAGCCGGAGGAGCGGCACTCTCTCCGCCGTCACGACCCCCGGCTCTCCCGACATGGAGGCGCAGGTCACGAAGATAATCCACCAGATCGGCGTTCCCGCCCACATAAAAGGGTATCAGTATCTCAGAAGCGCGATCCTCATGACCATCCGCGACAACGATATAATCAACTCCGTAACGAAGGTGCTCTATCCGACGGTCGCGAAGAAGTATCAGACGACGACGTCGAGAGTCGAGCGCGCAATACGCCACGCGATAGAGGTCGCGTGGGACCGAGGCGACGTAGACACACTCAACTCCTACTTCGGCTACACGGTGCAGAACAACCGCGGAAAGCCGACGAACTCAGAGTTCATCGCGATGATCGCGGACAACCTCAGACTCAAATACAAGATAAGATAGCCCATCAGATTCCTTTCCATATATGCGCGGAAGGGGGCGGCGCGAGAGCGTCGTCCCCTTCTGTCGTTCTTTCGTCATCTGATGCATAGCAGGAGCAGTAAGAGCAGTACAGCCTCGCGCGACGTCTCCCCCTCGCCGGACAGTATGATTATCAGCGCGGCGATGAGAAGGTCGTCCCGCCCGATACCCGAGAGAAGACGGGAGAGCGCGTCGTTCTTATCAGACTGCTTTTTCACCTCGTCGGCGGGAACGGGAACGGGCGGCGGCAGCGGCTCTTCGACCGCGAAAGCCCTCCCGTCGGCGCGCTCGCCCCGTTTGAATCTGACTCCCGAATATCTCGGGGGAAGAACTGTCGCGTCGTCCTGCCGCCTCATGTTTCTCGAGTACAAAGCCTCACCCCCCGTTCTTTCCCTTCGAGAGCGCCTCTATGACTCCCGAAAACTCGCCGAGCCTCAGCATCTCGTCGACGGCGTTCTTCTTCGGGTCGGAGAGGTAGGGCTTCAGAGCCGAAAGAAGCCTCTTGTGGCTCTCGATCCCGGGCGACGCGCTCTTCTGCGGCGCGCCGTCCGCCTTCGTCAGCTCCCCGATCATATCTTTCACGTCCAGCTCTCCCGAGTCCGCCTTCTCCTTCAGGGTCGAGAGTATCTCTGCAAATCTCGGGTCCTTCATCGCTCCCTCGAGCATCGAATCAAGTCCGCTCATCCCGTCACCTCCCGTACTTCCAGACGGAGACGAGATCGTTTATCCGCGCAATATCGCCGTCCGTCAGGGAAGAGAGAGTCCGCCTCACGCGCTCCATGTCGCCCGCTCTCACTCTCTTCTTCGACAGATCCGCGCCGAGGGACGAGGCGAAGAATTTCAGCGCACCCCAAAGCCTCTCGTCGCTCATCGAACAGAGCATATCGATTTTTCTCTTATCTATCCTCATATGATCCCTCCCACACCATTATATGCGCCGACCCGTCCTCTTGCTTTATTCATAAATATATGGTAGAATGTATCCGAAGGGAAGTGATCTTTTGAAAAAGTTCATCTCATATATTTCGGTAATTATCGCCGTCCTCCTCACGCTTTCGTCCTGCGGCGCGCCGAAGACCGTCATGACGGTCGGAGGGTACGAGCTGACCGAGGACGTCGACGCGCTCTTCAACGGAGACGAGGCGCTCCGCAACAGTTTTTTAGCGCCCTACGCGCTCGCGCAAGAGGTTGGTATCGATATTGAGTCGGACGACTTCAGAGACGCCGTCAGCGCGTCTCTTCAGAGAGTCTTCACAGCCGATTACGGCGCGAACGAGGAAGCGCTCGACGACGAGCTCGAGCAGATGGGCATCTCGCGCGAGGTCTATGAAAAGATAGTCGAGCAGGACACCCTCAAAGAGCTTCTTTACGACGAGCTGACGAAGAACGGCACGATCGAGACAGACGAGAGCGTCCTTCTTGAAAAATTCCTCTCGGGAGAGGCGGTCAGAGTAAAGCGCATCCTCGTGCTATACTCGAACCACGAAAAGGCGGAAGCCGATGAGCGCATAAACGAAGCCGCGGAGCGAGTCGCGCTCGGAACTCCTTTTGAGACGGTCATGAAGGACTACGCCGAATACGACCTCGCGAAGGGCGACATCGGCAACCTCGGCGACAGCTTCGTCCTCCTTCGCGGCAACACGGAAGAGAGCTATGAGGAGGTCTGCTTCTCGCTGGCGGTTGGGGAAGTCAGCGACGTCTTCGAGACGTCCGTCGGGCTCTGCATCGTCAAGAGATACCCGATGACTGCGGAGGATATCGCGCCGATCTTGTCGGATCTTGCGTCGTCGTATTCCGAGGGACGTTTCGCCTCCATCCTCGACGAAGCCGCGGGAAAGATAGGATGATTAATTTTATTAATACCTCCGTCGCAAACGGAGGTATTTTTATATTTGACATTATATAAATTATATGATAAAATGTTTATAAATTATATTAATTTCTATTTTTTAAGCAACGACGGAGTGCAGTATGGAAAAATCTAAGACGATTTTCGGCAACGAGATCTCCGCGAAGGATTACAAAAAATCCTGCCGCAAGATGGAGAAGTACAAAAAGAAATTCGGCGACGACTCGGCGAAGGATTACTATTTCAAGGAGGCCGAATGCGGCGTTTTGTCTCCTATCGGCGTGAAGAATCTCGTCCTCGCGGAGAACGGCGAGTTCAAGTTTCCCGAAAACGCGCTGATAGTCGGCAACATCAGGATGGGATACGGTCACTACCGCATCTCGATGGCGATCGCCTCCGCGGCGAACGCTCTCGGCTACGCCCCCTACTGGCTCGATATGAACTCTTACCCCGAGACCGCGGCGACGAAGATAATCTCCCATCAGAACGACCTGTATTCGATGGGCTCGCGCCTCTCTCAGAAGATAGGGCTTTTCAACAAGCTCTACTGGGAGCCGCTCAATTCCGAGGGATTCCGCAAGCTGACCTATAACGCGGCGGATCAGAAGGTCGCGGAACTGATGGCGCCGCTTCTTAAGAATCTTCCGAAGGACATACCCTTTATCGCGACTCACGTCTGGCCGGCTCAGGCGGCGATCCACGCGGGACTGACTAACGTCGTCAACGCGATCCCCGACAACTGGCCGATGGCGCTCCACCTCGCCGAAGGCGCGATCCACACGGTGCAGACCCCGTCGTCCTATATCGGATACAAGGTGCTGCGCGGCATGGACGAGAAGAGGGAGCTCAAGATAATGCCCGAGGGTTCGGTCTACAACGTCGGACACTATATCGACGACGAGTTCGTAAAGAATATCGAGGTCGACACCGCGGCAAGACTCGGCAGAAAGAATTCCGGCGCACCCATGCGCTTCCTGCTCTCGATCGGCGGCGCCGGCGCACAGCAGAAGCTGTTTGAAGATATCATCCGCCACCTCATCCCGGCGGTGAGATATAAGAAGGCGGCGCTTCTCGTCAACGTCGGAGACCACGCCGACGTGTGGAAGTCGATAAAGAGCCACATTCCCGAGCTCGACAACAATCACACCGCCCACTTCGACGACTATAACGCGGCGAAGGAGTTCATCGAGCGCGACGAGCTGGACGGCATCCACGTCTTCTCCGACAAGGATATCTTCGCGGCGGTTTACCTGACGAATCTGCTCATCAGACGGTGCGACGTCCTGCTCACGAAGCCGAGCGAGCTCTCGTTCTATCCTGTCCCGAAGATAATGATCCACCGCGTGGGCGGACACGAGGCGTGGGGCGCGATCCGCTCCGCCGAGGTCGGCGACGGCACTTACGAGTGCGACAAGACGAGCGAAGTGCTCGCTATGATCGACGCGCTCATCGCGGACGGCGACATCTTCCGCTCGCTCTGTACGGGCGTCTCGAAGGCTTACCGCGCGGGCGTTTACAACGGCGCGTACGAAGCCGTCAAGCTTGCTGTCAATAAAAAATAATTATACATCAGGAGAAAAACAATGAAAAGACTGACAAAGAAGCAAATGATCATCTTCGCGATCGGTCAGCTCGGCTGGTCGATGCTCAGCGGAATCATCAGTGCGTGGCTCGTCACCTTCTATCTCCCGACTCAGGGCGATATCGAGGCAGGCGCTACGCAGTTCATCAAACCGGGACTCATCATCTTCGGTTTCCTGACCATCCTCGGGCTGATAACGGCGATCAGCCGTATCTTCGACGCGGTCACAGACCCGTGGATCGCGAGCCTTTCCGACAGAAGCCGCAACCCCAATGGCAGAAGAATACCGTTCATGAAGCGCGCGGCGATCCCACTGTCCGTCGTCACGGTCCTTCTGTTCTGCGCCCCCGTGGAAAAGATCTCCAAGATCAACGTCGCGTGGATCTTCGTCTTCATCATCCTTTTCTACCTCTTCATGACGATGTACTGCACGCCTTACAACGCGCTCATCTCCGAGTTCGGTAAGACTCAGGAAGACCGTATGTTCATCTCGACCGCGATCTCCCTCACGTTCTTCGCCGGCACTCTCCTCGCATACACCCCCTTCGTCTTCGCGGGTATGCTCCGCGGCGCCGTCGGCTTCAACTGGAGCTACAGGATCTGCTTCATCGTCCTCTCAGTTATCGCGTGCGTCTGCATGCTCCTGCCGACCTTCCTCCTCAACGAAAAGGAATTCGTCGACACGAAACCCTCCCAGACAAACATGGTAAAATCCCTCGGCGCGACGTTCAAAAACCGCGAGTTCCGCGTCTTCGTCGGCTCCGACATCATGTACTGGATCGGACTCACCCTCTTCCAGACCGGCCTTCCTTTCTTCGTAAAGGTCTCCATGAAGCTCGACGAGAGCTACACCATGATCTTCATGGGCGGCATGACCGTCCTCTCGGCGGTCTTCTATCCGTTCGTTTCCGGTATGGTAAGAAAGTTCGGTAAGAAGAAGCTGACGATCGCCGGCTTCATCGGCCTCGCCCTTGCTTACTTCGTAACGGCTATGATCCGCGTTATCCCGCTTCCGGGTATCGTTTACGGCTTCGCCATCTGCATCATCGCGGCGTTCCCGATGGCTCTTCTCGGCATCATCCCTCAGTCCATCGTCGCAGACGTCGCCGAGGCCGACGGTATCGAGACGGGCGAGAACCGCGAGGGTATGTTCTTCGCGGCGCGCACGTTCGCAATGAAGTGGGGCCAGTCCATCGCGATGCTCGTCTTCACGTCCCTCGCGATCATGGGCAAGAGCCAGTCCGCAAATTCCAACGACATCACCGCTTCCGCACGCGGAATGACGACGGTCGCAGTAGTCGCGGTCGTGTTCTGCCTCCTCGGCGCGCTCATCCTCTCGCTCTATAACGAGCGCAAGATCATGAAGACCATCGAGAAAAAGACGGAAGAGAAAAAAGAAGATAAATGAAACTTACCGATATTTCGATAAACTTTACAAGGAACGGCGAATATTTCGCCGTTTCCTTTGATAAGAGCTGTGAGAAGGAGGGAGTCGCGTTCACAGTCGAAAACGGAGCTGAGCGCTTTGCGCTCGACGTCTCGACCGACTCCGGGATCGTCATAAAGGGTATCAGAGCGACCTTTTCCTACGACTTTCCGTCAGACTGCCGCATCTTTCTGAACGGATACCAGTCCTGGACGTCCTGCCGCGAACACACGACGGTAGGCCGCCTCCACGGGATCTACAGACTGCCGCGCGCCATCGTCGACCGCTTCGCCTTCGACAAGTACGGCGACTACACGTTCGTCACCTACGGCAGAAGGGCGGGACAGCTCCACGGCTTCACCTACGGCTATATCAGAACGGGGAAGGAGTTTTTCTTCCTCGGCTCCACCGCGGAGAGGAGCGGCTACACGGTCATCCGCACCGACACGAGGGCGAAGACGGTCTCCTTTGAGAAGGACTGCCACGACTACGCCGTATCCGGCGACTATAAGGTCTTCGACGTCGCGCTCATCTCCGGCGGCGAGGACGAGGTCTTCGACAGATATTTCGCTCTTCTCGGAATACCGGAATGCACCGCCCCCCGCATCAACGGCTACACGAGCTGGTACAACAGATACGAGGACATCTCGGAGGAGTCGATCTCGTCCGACCTCGCGGGGTTCGGGTCGCAAAAGACTCTCCCCGACGTCTTTCAGATAGACGACGGATACGAGGCGGCGGTCGGCGACTGGCTGACGGTCGATCCTGAAAAATTCCCGTCCGGCATGAAGGCGGCGGCGGATAAGATCAGAGCGGCGGGTATGACCCCGGGGCTCTGGCTCGCGCCGTTCGCCGCGGAAAAGGACTCCGCGCTCGTCAAGGATCACCCCGAGTGGCTCCTTCGCGACGCAGAGGGACGACCCGTCGTCGGAGGCTCGAACTGGTCGGGCTTCTACGGACTCGATATCTACAATGAAGAATTCAGAAGCTATATAAGGGAAGTCTTCAGAACGGTCATTGAGGACTGGGGATACAGGTTTCTCAAGCTCGACTTCCTCTACGCCTGCTCGATAGTCCCGAGGCGCGATAAGACGAGAGCCGAGGTGATGTACGACGGAATGGAATTCGTGCGCGAGCTGTGCGGCTCCGTTCCCGTCATCGGCTGCGGAGTTCCGCTCGCCCCCGCCTTCGGCAAGGTCGAGTACTGCCGCATCGGTCCCGACGTCTCTCTTTCCTGGGACGACGTGGTCTATATGCGCCCGATGCACTCCGAGCGCCCGTCCACGAAGAAGACGGTGCTCAATACGGTTTTCCGCCGCCAGCTCGACGGAAGAGCGTTCAGATGCGACCCCGACGTATATCTTCTCCGCGACGACAATATAAGCCTCAGCCTGCGGGAAAAGAAGACCCTCGCCGTCGTCAACGCGCTCTTCGGAGGCGTGCTCTTCACGTCCGACGACCCCGCGGCGTACTCGGACGAGGCGAAGAAGGTCTACGATACGGTAATGAAGCTCGACCGCTCGGCTCTGTCCGAGGTCGTGTATGAAGACCGTACCGTCACGGTAAATTATTTTGAAGACGGAAGGGAAGAGTCCGTTTCCGTCAGCCTCGGAGCTTTCCGCGGAAACTGATACAAGGAGATATAATGATGACGAAATTCAAGGACATGAAATACGAAAGACCCGATCTCGACGGCGTAAAAGCGGCGATCGCGGACTTTACAAAGAAGTTCTCTGCCGCAAAGGATTACGCGGAGGCGAAGGCGATCTTTCTCGAAAAGGAAGAGTACGAGAAGCACGTCCAGTCCATGGCGACTCTCGCTTCCATCAGAAACTCGATCGACACGAGGGACGAGTTCTATGACGCCGAGATGAAGTTCTGGTACGGCGCGGGTCCCGAGCTCCAGGAGTACACGCAGATATGGACGGAGGAAATGCTGAAGAGCCCGTTCCGCCCCGATTTCGAGGCGGAGTTCGGCGACCTTCTCTTCGTAAATTCCGAGATCGAGCTGAAGACCTTCTCGCCCGAGATCATACCCGAGCTTCAGCAGGAGAACGAGCTCTCTCACGAGTATGAAACTCTCCTCGCAAAATCGGAGATCGGGTTCGAGGGAAAGACCTACACGATCTCCCAGTTCGGTCCCTTCAAGACCGATCGTGACGACGAGCGCCGTCTTGCGGCTTGGCGCGCGGAAGGAAAATGGTACAAGGACAACCAGGATAAGCTCGACGAGATATACGACAAGCTGACCCACCTGCGCGACAAAATGGGTAAGACGCTCGGCTACGGCGGCTACGTCCCGCTCGGCTACTACAGAATGGGCAGAAACTGCTACACGAAGGAGGATGTCGAACGCTTCCGCGCCGCGGTCGTCAAGTATATAGTCCCGATAGCGGACTCCATCTACCGCGAGCAGGCGAAGCGTCTCGGCAAGGAGTATCCGCTCTCGTTCGCCGACGCCGCTCTCTCCTTCCGCTCCGGAAACCCGAAGCCGCAGGGCGAGCCCGAGGATATCCTCAAGGCCGCCGACAGATTCTACGACGCGCTCTCTCCCGAGACGTCCGAGTTCTTCCGCACGATGAGGGAGTGCGAGCTGCTCGACGTCCTCTCGACCGAGGGCAAGCGCGGCGGCGGTTACTGCACAGGTATCCCCGAATACGGAGTTCCTTTCATATTCGCAAACTTCAACGGCACGGCGGGCGACGTCGAGGTCGTCACCCACGAGGCGGGACACGCCTTCGAGGTGTGGATGAATATCGACAGGATACCGCAGACGTACGTCTGGCCGACGATGGAGGCGTGCGAGGTTCACTCCATGTCGATGGAGTTCTTCGGCTGGAGATCGGCAGACGACTTTTTCGGC
The DNA here is from genome assembly GCA_902797495.1 of uncultured Ruminococcus sp. GTDB lineage: Bacteria > Bacillota > Clostridia > Oscillospirales > CAG-272 > RUG14199. The sequence goes on along the minus strand of CADBTH010000057.1, from coordinate 1,130 downwards.
GCTGACGCGAGAAAATTCAAATATTCCCACCTCTCCGGATCTATCACCTTCATCCCGTACGGGACGATGGTCGACCACTTCCAGCACGAGGTGTACGAGAACCCGGATTGGACGCCGAGAGAACGCCACGACTGCTGGAAGAGACTTCTCGGAGTCTATATGCCGTGGATGCGCCTCGACGGAGACATCCCGTTCTACGCAGACGGCGAGGGCTGGCAGAGACAGCACCACATCTACTCGTCTCCCTTCTACTACATCGACTACTGCCTCGCGCAGACGGTCGCGCTCTCCTTCTGGGCGATGATTCAGAAGGACGAGAAGTCGGCGTGGGAGCACTACGTGGCTTATACGAAGCAGGGAGGTTCTCATACCTTCACGGATCTTTTGAAGAACGCGGGACTCGAATCCCCGTTCGACGAGAAGTGCCTGAGGGAGGTCGCCGAAGCCGCTTCGAAGTGGCTCGCCGAATACGACCTGACCGGCATCGAATAAAGGTCACAATGTCATAAAACTCCCGTGAAAACGGGAGTTTTTTGTACATTTCTGCGCTTGACAATTTCTCTCTTCGGTGATATCATTTATAAGGCAAAAATAATGGAGGAATGAAAAATGCTTTACATCATCGACACGGCTCACGTAGACGAGATCAGAAAGTGCAACGAGATATATCCCGTCGCGGGAGTAACGACGAACCCGACTATCATATCGAAGGAACACACCGACTTCGGACCCCTTGTAAAAGAGATCAGAAACATCATCGGCCCCGACAAGATGCTCCACGTACAGACGACCTCCGCAACGGCGGACAAAATAGTAAAAGAAGCTATGGCTCTCCAGCAGTTCGTCGGCGGCGACTTCTACATAAAGATCCCGATCTCCGCGGAAGGACTCAAGGCGACGAAGGAACTCAAGAGATACGGCATCAAGGTCACCATGACCGCGATCTTCACTCAGCAGCAGGCGCTCATCTCCGCGCTCGCGGGAGCCGATTTCGTAGCTCCTTACATCAACAGACTTGACAACATCGTCTCCGACGGCGTTCACGTTGTCGGCGAGATCGTCAACATCTTCAAGCAGTACGACATCAAGACGAAGGTGCTCGCGGCGTCCTTCAAGAACGTCGAGCAGGT
>CADBTH010000056.1 GCA_902797495.1 uncultured Ruminococcus sp. | reverse complement strand
CCCGCGCCGCCGTAGATCGCGTAGTAGACCGTCGCGAGGTCCCACGCCTGCCTCGTGTAGTACTGCTCCCAGGTCTGGAGGTAGTAGTAGGGTTTGAGCACCCAGTCGTCGGGGCAGTTCGGGAGGTTGTCGCCGGTGAGGAAGTTGCCCGCGACGTTCGCTCCGACAAAGGTCATCGGAACTTCGGTTATCGTGTTCACCGTCGCGTCAGTCGCCTCGAAATCTTCGGCGAAATTGTGCTCGTTGTCGTTCAGATTCTGGAAGTTGCCTCCTCCGACGACGTAGCTTCCGACGTTCGCCGCGAAGAGCTCGCGTCCGGTCATCGGGCTGACCGAGTCGCCCTGAGAATTGAACAGGCAGTAGAGGGTCGTGAGAGGCCCGGTCGTGATGAAGATGATGTCGCCTTTTCCGCCGTTGTCCGCGAAGATCTGACGGAGAAGAGGTGTGTTGTAATAGATAGTCGGCCACGGCCCGTGATTGTTCCAGTAGCGAGTCGCGGGAGTGCCGCAGCAGCGCACGTTCGTTCCGGTCGCACTCCTCTCGTTGTTGTAGGAGAACGGGATGTCGTGACAACCGAGATAATCGGGTACCGCCTGAGCCGCGTACGCGCTCATCGAGGTGTACATACAGGAAGTTATCGCGAGGCAGTTGATCTCGCCCTTCATGTGCGCCTTGACGACGATGCAGACCGCCGCCGCGTCGTCGCAGTCTGGGCCGAGGTCGTGGTCGAGGATGACCTTCTGCATATTGTATACGGTCTTGCGGAAGAGGACGCAGAACGCGTCGTCCACCTGAACTTTGTACGTGACGTATCCTTCGGAAAGCTCCGTTGCGGCGTAGGACTCGTAGAGCTCGTCGTATCCGTCGAGCACTTCAACGGCGGGAGTCGTCCCGACGTTCTTCGCGATGAATTTCGCAAGTCTGCCCTCGAGATGCTCCTTCGTGAATCTGTCGACCGTTCCGCCCGTGAAGCGGAAAACGTGATCATCGCCGACGTCCTCGACGTAAGCGGTCCCCGAGGTATCTTTGGAGTACACCTTGTACATATAGTCGACCGACGCCTTCGCGTCCATCGCGCCGACAGAGGCGACGCCTTTCATAAGGTTTTCCGCCGCCGTCGCCGCAGACGCGGTCTTGCTGAGGACGACGCCCTTTATGAATACCGATTCCCCGGGCTTCGCGTCCTGGAAATAGTCGAGTCTGAGTCCGTGGATCGCGCCGTTCCAATACGGCTGGTTGGACGAGGTGCGAAGAGCCGCGCCGTCGACCGTAACCGCGTAAAGATTGCCGTTCTGAGTGAGCGTGAACTGATGCGAGCATCCCCCGGTCGGCACCGCTACGTTCCCCGCGCAGAAGAAGATCTCTCCCTTGCGCTCGTAAGAGGACGAATTTCTCGATCTGTAGACGTAAGTCACGTATCTGTACTCGTCCGCGGACAGTCCGTAGGACGAGAGGTCGAGATAAATATTGGGGTCGGTCTTGCCCGAGTCGACCTCGAGCTCGAGGCAGTTCGCGTATTTATTGAAGGAATAGTTCGTGTGGTTTGGCGCGCCGAGGTCGGAGAGCGACTCCTCGTTGTTGAAGATTATCGAGAACGTGTCGCTGTCGGATACCGCGCCGGACGCGCCGTCTGCAACCGCAAGATCGGTGTAGCATCTCGCCTGCAGTCTCTCCGCCGCCGCGCGCTCAAGCTCTTCTATTCTGTTTGTCATAATAAAGCTGTCGACAAAGACCCTGTCTCCCGCCGCCGCGTTTTCGATAAAGTCGAACGCGATCGCGGGGATCTCTCCCGTCCAGTCGCCGTTCTCCTCAAGCGCGAAGAGCTTTACGTGATACTCTCCGTCGGAAACTACTGCGTACTCCGTCTTTTCCGCTCCGTCGGAGTCGGGGTAGAGCGCGCCGGAGTCGGACGAGGTCTCGGCTTTATAGACGATGCCGGCGAATCTGTAGTCCTCCGCGTCAAAGCCGCCCTCGAGCTCTTCGGTCACGACCTTCGCCGAAAGGTCTCCCGCGGACGACGCCGTGACGAGCGCCGCGTTCTCGGCCGCGTCGTATTCAGCGGCACCCGCGCCGCCGGACGATCCCGAAGGAAGGTTGTCGATGACCGTCTGGTCTCCGACGAGAAGCCTCTTCAGAAGATTGAGGTCCTTTATATTCACGCTGCCGTCCGCGTTGATGTCCGCGGCGGAGCGGTCTATCTCTACGGACGAGCCTGCGACGAATTTTTTAAGAGTCATCGAGTCTCTGATCGTCAGCGCTCCGTCGGAATTGACGTCGCCGTATCTGACGACGGGCGCTCCTCCTTCCGTGACGATCGCCCCGGAGTTCTCCGCGCTGTCGAATACGATCTCTACCGTGTTTTCGGACGGCTCCGTGCCGGTCGCGAAGACGCCGGTCGGAAGTAAAGTCAGTATGAAAGTGAATATCAGGATCAGGCTGACTGCTTTTTTCATGGTTGTTTCTCCTTGGTCAAGAGTATCTTTTATAATTATAACTAACATAAAAAGCTCTGTCAATCAAAGATAAAGCCGCTTTTGTATTTTTGTAATCTATATGCAAAGTGAAGCTGTTTTTTTGTACAAAACGCAAAGAGCGCCGCGGTTTCCCGCGGCGCGCATCTTGTTAATATTCAAACGTTCCTTCGAAGACGAGGGTGACGTCGCCGGTGAGGATTATCTCGCCGTCGGTGTAATTGACCGTGAGGTCGCCTCCGGCGAGCTTGACGAGGACGTCGGCGCCCTCCTTGATATATCCGCATCTGACCGCCGCGGCGACAGCGGCGCACGCGCCGGTGCCGCAGGCGAGAGTCTCGCCGCTTCCGCGCTCCCAGACGCGGAGGCGCAGGGTATTTGAATTGATCACGCGGACGAACTCGGCGTTCACTCTCTCGGGGAAGATATCCGCATACTCGAAACGCGGACCGACCGAGTCGAGGTCGAGCGCGTCGATCGCGTCGCAGAAGACGACGCAATGGGGATTTCCGACCGAAACGCAGGTCGCGCGGTACTCTTCCCCACCGACGGCGATGAGTTTATCGACGACCTCGCCGTCAGATATGACGGGGACGTCCGCCGGGCTGAAAGTCGCCTTTCCCATACTTACCGAGACGGAGCTCACTTTTCCGTCGCGCAGATAAAGCTTCAGGCGGTGTATCTCGCCCGACATCTCGATCGTTATCGTCTCGCTGCGGACGAAACCCTTGTCGAAGAGGTATTTTGCAACGCATCTGATGTTGTTGCCCGCCATCTTTCCCTCGCTTCCGTCGCGGTTGAACGAGCGGACGGACGCGTCGGCGATCTTCGACTTTCCGACGAGGACGATTCCGTCGCCCCCTATCCCGTAGTGGGGAGTACAAAGCTCCACGCAAAGGGACTCGGGGCAGGTGATGCCGCCGTCGAAATTCTCGATGAAGATGTAGTCGTTTCCGCAGGAGTGCATCTTGGCGAAGTTGATCCTGCGGCGCCAGCGGCGCATATTGTTGATGTCTACGAGCTCGGTATTGCTCAGCGTGAAGCGGCTCGCGATGATGTCGGCGAGAGCGTTTGCGGTGTCGAGAGAGGTCAGGCACGGGATGCCGAGCTGCATCGCCCGCTTGTGGAGCAGAGTGTAATCTCCGACGGTCGCGTCCTTGACCGCTCCCGTGTAGACGATATAGTGTATCTTTCCGCTCTCCATCAGCTCCGCGATCTCGCCGCTCTCCGTCGCGTTTGCGACCGACGTCACGGGTACGCCGAGGCTTCCTATCGCCTCCGCGGTGCCCCGCGTTGCGTAAAGCGCGATCTTCAGGTCAAAAAAGCGTTTTGCGAGGGAGATTATCTCCTGATAGTCGCTCTCCTCGACGCTGATGAAGACTCCCGGAGTCTCCTTGCTGTAGGGGGAGGGGACGGAGAATCCGGCTGCGCTGAGCCCTTTGAAGAGCGCCTCCGGCATAGTCTTTCCGAGCCCGAGCACCTCGCCCGTCGACTTCATCTCCGGCCCGAGGATGGAGTTCGCGTCGGACAGTTTTTCAAAAGAGAAGACGGGAACTTTTACCGCGAAATACGGCGGAGTTCTGTAGAGCCCCGTGCCGTATCCGAGGTCCGAGAGCTTTTCTCCGAGCATCACGCGGGTCGCAAGATCGGTCATCGGAACTCCCGTCACCTTGCTGATATACGGAACGGTACGAGACGCGCGCGGATTCACTTCTATGACGTAGAGCTCGTTATCATATATGAGATACTGTATGTTTACAAGTCCCTTTGTTCCGAGGGCGAGCGCGAGCTTTTCAGAGGACGAGCAGATCTTTTCGAGGAATCTGTCGTTCAGATTGTAAGGCGGGTAGACCGCTATCGAGTCGCCGCTGTGTACTCCCGCGCGCTCGATATGCTCCATGATGCCGGGGATCAGCACGTCCTCGCCGTCGGAGATGACGTCGACCTCAAGCTCGACTCCGGGCATATATTTGTCGACGAGCACGGGGTTGTCGATGCCGCCGGAGAGGATCTTCTTCATATATGACGACGTCTCGGAGTCGCTTCGCGATATCGTCATATTCTGTCCGCCTATGACGTACGACGGGCGCAGCAGAACGGGGTATCCGAGAGCGTTCGCCGCGTCGAGCGCCTCCGCCTCGGTATTGACTCCGTACCCTTTCGGACGGCTGATACCGAACGTTTCGAGGAGCGAGTCGAATCTCGCGCGGTCTTCGGCGATATCGATGCTCTCGGCGGAAGTGCCGAGTATCGCAATACCCGCTTCGTCGAGGAATTTCGTCAGCTTTATCGCCGTCTGTCCGCCGAACGCGACGACGACTCCGATCGGTTTTTCGACCTCGATGATGCTCATGACGTCCTCGGGGGTGAGCGGCTCGAAGTAGAGCCTGTCAGCCGTGTCGTAGTCCGTCGAGACAGTCTCCGGATTGTTGTTGACGATAACGACGTCGTATCCCATCTCGCGCAGAGTCCACACGCAGTGGACGGAGCTGTAGTCGAATTCGATCCCCTGACCGATCCTGATCGGGCCCGAGCCGAGCACCATTACGACCGGCTTTCCGCTCCTGCGGTGCGCGCGCGATTCGCAGTCCTCATCCGAGCAGGAGTAGAAGTACGGGGTCTCGGCGTCGAGCTCCGCCGCGCAGGTGTCTACCATCTTGTAGCTGTAGGAGAACTTCGGAAGAGTCCCCGCTCCCGAGATGCGCTTTATCGCGCCGTCGGTAAAGCCGAGCCTCTTCGCCCTTTTGTAGAGCTCATCCGTCAGGTTACCCTCTGACAGAGCCTTCTCGCACAGAGCGAGGTTCTTTATTTTATTAATGAAGAAACGGTCGATCTTCGTGATCCCGTTTATCTCGTCGACGGTGACTCCGCTCATCAGGGCTTCATAGACCGTGAAGAGCCGTCTGTCGTTCTGCTCCGCGAGCCTCTCCCTCACGGGCTTTGCGGAGAGCGGGGCGGCGTCGAGCGTGTCGAGGGAGATCTCGGCTCCCCTCACCGCTTTCATAAGTCCTTCTTCAAAGCTCTGCGCGATCGCCATGACCTCGCCCGTCGCCTTCATCTGCGTTCCGAGCGTCCTGCTTGAGGAGGCGAATTTGTCGAACGGCCACTTCGGGAATTTCACGGCGACGTAGTCCTGAGTCGGTTCGAAGCAGGCGCAAGTCTTCCCCGTGATATCGTTCTTTATCTCGTCGAGAGTGTAACCGAGAGCGATCTTCGTCGTGATCTTCGCTATCGGGTATCCGGTCGCCTTGGAAGCGAGCGCGGAAGAGCGCGAAACGCGCGGGTTGACCTCGATAACGGCGTAATCAAAGCTGTT
>CADBTH010000055.1 GCA_902797495.1 uncultured Ruminococcus sp. | reverse complement strand
TGGCAGGACGAGTTCAAGCCCGGCGACAGATTCACGATCCAGCCCGCTCTGAACTATAAGGGCTCCCTCTCCGCTCCCGGCTATTCCTACAGAAATATCGGCGGCGGCGCTACATACGTCGTCATCCCGAACGAAGTTATGGAATGCGGTTGTCTGCTCCCCTACAACGGAGACGCGTTCTTCTGGGGCTCCCTCTCCGAGCCGATGAGCTGTATCGTAGGAGGCTTCCACGCAAACTATCACGTAAAGCCCGGCACGTACGTCCACGACATGGGCGTCGTTGAAGGCGGCTGCATGGCGATCCTCGCCGGAGCCGGCCCGATGGGACTCGGCGCCGCAGACTACGCGATACACGGCGGCAGAGCGCCGAGACTGCTCGTCGTCACCGACATCAACGACGAAAGGCTCGCACGCGCCGCAAGTCTCGTAACTCCCGAGGAGGCGAAGACCCACGGCACGGAGCTGATATATCTCAACACCGCAAATCTTGAAGACCCCGTCGCGTATATGAAAGAACTGACCGGCGGCGCGGGATACAACGACGTCTTCGTTTACGCTCCTGTAAAACCTGTCGTCGAAATGGCGGACGCGCTCCTCGCTCGTGACGGATGTCTCAATTTCTTCGCAGGCCCGACGAATCCCGCTTTTTCGGCTGAATTCAACTTCTACAACGTTCACTACGCCGCAACGCACATCGTAGGCACGAGCGGCGGCAACACCGACGACATGAAGGAAGCTCTTTCCCTTATGGAATCGGGAGCTATCCACCCGGCCGGAATGATCACACATATCGGAGGGCTCAACGCCGACGCGGAGACGACTTTGAACCTGCCGAACATCCCCGGCGGAAAGAAGCTCATATACACGCACATAACCCTTCCGCTCACTGCGATCGCGGACTTCGGAAAAGCCGCGGCGGAGGGCGGCCCTCACGCATCCCTCTTCGCAGACCTCGACGAGATCTGCAAAAAGAACAACGGACTGTGGTGCAAGGAAGCTGAAGACAGACTTCTCGTCGAAGCGACGGAAGACTGACAAAACATATTTAAGGAGGGTATCATGGCTCCGAAAGTCAGCGTGATAGTTCCCGTTTACAATACTGCGAAGTACCTGCCCGAATGCCTCGACAGCATCCTCTCTCAGACGCTGAAGGACGTCGAGGTCATCGCGATCAACGACGGCTCTCCCGACAATTCCATCGACATTCTGAAGGAGTACGCCTCGAAGGACGACAGACTGAAGATCATAGACAAAAAGAACGAGGGCGTCGGCAAAGCGAGAAACGACGGCATGAAAGCCGCGACTGGAGATTTTATCGCGTTCATGGATTCCGACGACTACTATCCCACCCCGCAGGTCCTCGAGAAGCTCTTCACCGCCGCACGCGGAAAAGGAGTCAAGGTCGCGGGGGGAAGAAAGATAAAGCTTGAAGACGGGAAAACCGTAAAAGATTACGATCTGAATGACTGCGGACTTGACTTTACGCTGACGGGTCTTCACAGCTATTCGGAGTTTCAGTACGACTACGGGTACACGCAGTATATATACGAGCGGACAATGCTGAAGGAAAAGGAAATCGAGTTTCCGCCATTCAAGAGATTCCAAGACCCTCCTTTCTTCGTCAGGGCTATGATCGCCGCAGAGAATTTTTTTGTACTGAACGAGCCCGTATACGTATACAGAACAGTTCACAATAAGTCAAAGATCTCGCTAAAGAGTACCACGGATTTCCTCAAAGGGCTTGAATCGAATATCAGGGTCTCACGCGAATACGGGCTTTCAAAGCTCCACTATCTGTGTGCCAAGCGGATCGACACCGACGGCGAATACATGGTGATTAACAATCTATCGGCGGGCAACAACGACGAGATCCTCGGCGCGCTCCTTCGCGCCTCCTCTCTGATAGATTCCGCATGGTTGCGGGAGGAAGGATACGACGTTCCGGACCCGTTCGTTCCGGAAGCCGTCAGATTCTGCGCGAAGACCACCGCGAGATATCAGTCGATGAGAAAGAGCAAGCTCTTCCGCGTCGCCGCAAAGCTCGCGGAAAAATAATAAAGTACGTCGAAGCGGCTCCGTGCGTTGCGCGGAGCCGCATTTTCAAAAAACGGATCTTTTTTCAAAAAAGACTTGATTTATTATCCCGATAGGCATATAATATATTCACTGCGGAGGTGTAGCTCAGCTGGTCAGAGCGTTCGGTTCACATCCGAGAGGTCTTGGGTTCGAGCCCCAACATCTCCACCAATA
>CADBTH010000054.1 GCA_902797495.1 uncultured Ruminococcus sp. | reverse complement strand
GATCGAAGACCGCAAGACGTGGGGAACACAGCTCGCGGACGGCAGATGGGTCGGTAACGACAGACTCGGAGAAACGTATACGCAGGTATCCTGCTCGCCTAACGACAATACGAATTTCTGCACTTGCGCGAACTGCAAAGCGGTATACGCCGAGGAGGGAAGTATCTCCGGTACTGTATTCCGTCTTGCAAACCGTGTTTCCGAAAAGCTCGAGGAATCTTACCCGACTCTCGAGACTTACACGATAGCATACTGGGACGCGAGACGTCCTCCGAAGCTCACACGTCCCCGCGACAGCATCTGCGTATGCTACTGCATCGGCGGATGCAACAACCATCCGTACGACAACACAGAGCTCTGCAGAGAGGCGGGAGGAAATCCCCGTCTTTACCAGGTCAACTGGGACGGCTCCAAGAACACCAGCTCCAACGTTGACGATATAGAATACTACCTCAAGTGGACCGAACTGACGAACAACATTCAGATTTGGTACTACAGCTGCAACTACACGTATTACCTCGCTCCCTCACCGAACATTTTCAACATCTATAACGACATCAAGTTCCTCGCAGAGACCGGAACGGAAGGCGTTTATTTCGAGGGCTCGGGCACCGCAAGATACTGCTTCGAGTACCTGCGCGGCTACCTCGCTACGAAGATGATGTGGAACCCGTATATGAGCGAGGAAGAGTACAACGACCTGATCAACGAATTCCTTTGGATCTTCTACGGAGACGGCTGGAGGTATATCAGACAGTACCTCGATATGTCAAACCGCGCGGGCGACCTTCAGGGATGTTGGACGAACAACTACGACAGACCGTGGGATATCAACAACGAGGATTATTTCAGAGAACACTACAAAGAAATGGCTGTCCTCTTCGACAACGCGTTCGCAGAGGCTAAGACCTCCGCTCAGAGGAGAAGAGTCGCTACCTGCCGTATGCAGTGCGACTTCCTCGGACTCTCCGCGACGTACGAGCGCGACTGGGTGAACGGAGACGAGGCGACGAGGGACGAGTACAGAGCGCGCTATCAGAATCTGTACAACTACGTCGTCGATAACAGCGTCAGAGTCGCAAGCGTCGGCGGACCTGATCCGACAGGCTGTGAAAACTTCCCGAGCAACGCGAACGATGATAACATCATCAGCCCGATGGAATGGCTCTGGGAAGGTTGTAATGGTCATTGGAATTTCATAGATGGCAGATGGCAATAAACAAAAAGTTCAGGGAGCTTTTGCTCCCTGAACTTTTTGTTTTATCCGCTTAACGTTTCCGATTCAACCGTTCAGCACCGCCTGATTTTTGGCGGGACTGTTTCTGCCGGCGATTTTCGGCATACGCCGTTCGAGCGCGGCGAGGGAGATCTCGATATCCTCCGCGGCTTCCGCTTCGTTGAAGCATCCGAGGGTGACCATATCGCAGTCCCGTATCGTCGCCCATGAGAAATTGAGACCTACGAACGGGGTGGTCCTTCCCGCGGCGAGAGGCTTTATCGTCATGACGGGCTTTTTTGCGCCTCTTATGATAGCGGCGACCGCTTCGACCTCGACCTGCATCAGAAATCCCATGCAGTTGTATATCTGAATATACGTTTCAACGTCGTATCCGTTCTCATCGCTGAACATCACGAGCTCCGGCATATGAGCGGAAAGTCCGGGTATCATTCCGGCGTCGCGTATCATCTTCGTGTAATCGTCGAGCCTTGTGATCTGACGGCGGTTCTTGTTGACGAGCTGTTCCGCGCTGTAGTGGTGGATGAGGCATATCTTCGCCCCGCGTTTCGCGCTCTCCTTTATCGTCGCTTCCGCTTCGCGCCTTGCGTCGCAGTTGTCGTCGACGTTGATAACGGGCGTGTCGACCATGATCATCTCACGCCCGTTCTTCTCCTCGGCGATCTTCACAGCGTCGAAAATTGCAGGAGTCATACCGAAAGGCGCCATGATCGTGTCGACTCCGTGGGAAAGAAAGACGTCGAGCATGGGGACTATCGTGTCGGGGGTCGAATGGCGCGCTTTTATCATCTCGTCCGCGGAAGACGAGCGGTGACTGTATCCCGCGAGCCAGTTCGTGCCTATAATGAGTCTTGAGAGGGAGAGCCCTCCGACTTCTGTTCTCGGAAACATTGTAACCTCCTTCGTTCAGTCGACGAAATCAAATTCAAATTCAAACATTCTGACGGTGTCGCCCTCCTCGCAGCCCGCCTCGCGCAGTTTGTCTATAACGCCTCCGCGGTTGAGCTGCTTCTCGAAGTACATGAGGGATTCGCGGTCGGAGAAATTGATCCTGCCGCAGAGGAGCTCGAGCCAGCGGCCGCTGACGTTGTAAGCTCCGTCGTCGTCACGCTTTATCACGACGCTGTCGGGCGAGGAGTCGATCTCTTCCTCGACGATCTCTTCAGCCTCGTATACCGTTACCGGCGGCAGATGGGAGAGCATCTCCTCCGCCTTCAGCATAAGGGCCTTCGTATTCTTCTTCGTCGCCGCTGAGATCATTATGACGTCGTAGCCGCGCTCGTTCATCTTCGCTGTGAAATCGAGTATTTCCGGCGACTCCTCGTCCCCGAGAAGGTCGCACTTGTTCGCGGCTATGATCCTCGGACGGGACCAGAGGGTCTCGTCGAAATTCTTCAGCTCCGCGTCGATCGTTTCAAAATCGTCTATCGGACGCCTTCCCTCGGTCGCGGCGATATC
>CADBTH010000053.1 GCA_902797495.1 uncultured Ruminococcus sp. | reverse complement strand
TCGCCTTCCCAAAGAGGAAGATCGTATATTTTCTCCTTGTCGATCCACGCAAGGTCTCCCTCGTCGCACTCGGTAAGCTCCCCCTCGAATGAGTCGCACGTGAAAAGATGCATATACTCCGTGCCCCATTCGTCCGATACGAAAGTGACGATCCCGCGGTAGGAAAGACTTTTTGCGACGAGCCCCGTCTCTTCTTCGATCTCTCTCGCGGCGCACTCGTCCGGTGTCTCTCCCTCCTCGAATCCGCCTCCGACGCCGATCCATTTGCCTGCGTTCTCGTCGAATTCTTTTTTCGTTCTGTGGAGCATAAGGTACGCCCCGTCCTTTTCAATGTAGCATAGGGAAGAATTCTTCATCGTCAGTCTCCGTTCGTGTTTTAATTAATATCTATTCTATCACGAAAGAAGACGCATTTCAACGGTTTCTCCGTCAAAGCGTGCAATTTTGAATAAAAGACTTGACAATTGTCAAATATTGTGGTAGAATCAGCGAAGAATATTGGATGTCATATTTGGGGGAGTAGTCAGCGCGTCAAGCGCAGCAAGTCAACAATCTCGGCTCAAAGCCTGGCTTGCTTTAATTGATGAGACTCATGTGTGCAATTTTTTTGCGTACGTGAGTTGTTTTTATGTCCGTACGCAAAGTACGGATTTTTTGTTTATGTGTTATAAGGAGAGAAATCTTATGGTGCAGGTAGGTATGATAAGATCGTGGATCGAATCGTGGGCGGAAGTTGAAAATCTGTCGATGCTTCCGACGATACTTCTTCTTCTCGCGGGACTCGTTCTCATTATAAAGGGGGGAGACTGGTTCGTCGACTCAGCGGCGTGGATCGCCGAGGTGTCGGGAATCCCGAAGCTCATCGTCGGCGCAACGGTCGTCAGCTTCGCGACGACTTTGCCGGAGCTGCTCGTTTCCTCTTTCGCTACGGCTGAAGGAAATATTTCAACTTCTATCGGAAACGCCGTAGGCAGCGTTACTGCGAACATCGGTCTCATTATGGCGATCGGACTCATTTTTATGTCCGGAAAAGTAAAACGTAAAGACTACCTTGTCAAATCCGTTCTGATGCTTCTCGGCGGCGCGCTCCTGTTCCTTCTTACCATGAGCGGAAAGCTTCGCGTCGTACCGTCGCTGATACTCGTTCTCGTATTCGCCGTGTTTATGTTCGACAACGTAAAGCGCGCCGTGACCGAGCACAAACTCGAAAAAGCCCGCAACGCGGAAGAGAGGCACGTTATCTCCGGGAAAAAAGAGGTAATAGTAAACGTTCTGAAGTTCGTCGGCGGGGTCGCAGGTATAGTCATCGGAGCAGATCTTCTTTCCGACAACGGCGTCGCGCTCGCCTCCCAGCTCGGAGTTCCCGAGAGGATCGTCGCCGTGACGGTTATCGCGATAGGAACGTCGCTTCCGGAGCTTGTGACGATGATCACCGCGATCGTCAAGAAACAGCATGAGCTTTCCTTCGGCAACATTATCGGCGCTAACGTCATAGATATTGCGCTGATCCTCCCCGTGTGCGCCGCTATCTCAAAGGGCGGTGTGCTCGTCGCCGACAATATGAGCTCCATCCTGATAGATATACCTCTTATGCTCGTCTGCGGCACCGTCGCTCTCGTTCCGATGCTCATAACCGGAAAATTCCACCGCTGGCAGGGATTCACTCTTCTCGGCATCTACCTTGCCTATATTCTCCTCATGTGCTTCGGAGTGATAGCCGTATAAACGTCTGCGATCGGAAGACACTAAGATACGCCGGGACTTCGGTAAAACTGAAGCCCCGGTCTTTTTTAAGTATTTTTTTCTATCTCCTTGACACGTTATTTTGTATGATGTACAATAACAATATATTGTTTATTAATTATTAAGAGGTTTCGTTTATGAAAAAGATCCTGTGCGTATTGACAGCTCTTTTGATCTGTGCGTCATTGGTTTCCTGCGCGGACAGAAAAGTAAAAGTGACCGGCGACGGCACGGAGAGCCCCGAGGCGTCGCTTCCCGATACCGTCCTGACCGCGCCTGCGGAAAGTATAGGCTTCGACCCGATCGAGAGCTCGGCTGCGGAGTCATCTCACGATACCGAAGCTCCGCAGACCGATGAAGAGTCGTCCGCCGCAGAGAGCGCGACCGAGACTGCGCCCGTGACGACTCCGGCTCCTTCGAACGACGGCGTTTATTCGTCCGATCCTCTCATCAGCCGCATGACGTTCCTCGGGGACTCTACGACTTACGGACTTAAATATTACGGGATCGTCGGCGACAACCAGGTCTGGACTCCTAAGAGCGGAACTCTTTCCCTCTTCAGAGCGACTGTCGACTATATCGTCGACCCCGTGACGGGCGGCGAATATACCGTAGGCGACCTGTGCGCCATGCGCCATCCCGACATCCTTGTCATCACGCTCGGCGTGAACGGCATATCGTTCATGGACGAGGCGAGCTTCAAGCAGGATTACGGCGCACTCATCGACGTCATCAAAGCCGCCTCGCCGTCTACCAAGATTGCTCTGCAGACGATGTATCCTCTCGCCGCTTCCTACAACACTGCGACCGGTATCGACAACACGAAGATCTCGAACGGAAACCTTTGGATACAGCAGCTCGCCGCGGAGCGCGGACTTCCTTGCATCAACTCCGCGTCCGTCCTCGTCGACTCGACGGGATACCGTCCCGAGGCGTGGCAGAACGGCGACGGACTCCATATGTCCGTTGAGGGATTCGGGGTAGTTATGAACTACATTATAAACAATCCGTGTTATTGATCGGAAAGGAGAATTATCATGCCTTATATCAACGTAAAAACGACTTCTTCGATATCCGACGAAAAAAGTGAGACAATCAAGACTGAGCTCGGAAAAGCGATCTCTCTCATTCCCGGGAAAAGCGAGGAGTGGCTGATGGTCGGTATCGAGCCTGAAAAGAAGATCTGGTTCCGCGGAGACGATTCCGCCGACTCCGCCATGGTGTCGGTGGCAGTGTTCGGTTCCGTTTCCGACCGCGACTCGTCGAAGGTGACGGAAAGGATCACGGATATCCTGTCGTCAGAGCTCGGCATATCTCCCGACAGAGTATACGTCGCGTACAGCGAACACGACAAGTGGGGCTGGAACGGCTCAAACTTTTGATATCAACGCCGCAGTAACGGCGGATTAATAACCGAAAAAGGACAGATCGAAAATGGATTTTAAGGTAGGCGCAAAGTACCACGGCTTCACGGTCGACAGAGTACGCGAAGATAAAAACGCGGGCGGCGTATTTATTGAAATGACTCACGACGTGACGGGAGCCCGTCTTTGCTATTCTAAAAACGACGAGGAAAACAAACTGTTTTCCGTTTCATTCAAAACCATACCCGAAGACAGTACGGGAGTTTTCCATATACTCGAGCATTCCGTACTGTGCGGCTCGGATAAATATCCCGTAAAGGAGCCGTTCGTTGAGCTTCTCAAAAGCTCGATGAACACTTTCCTCAACGCGATGACTTATCCCGACAAGACCGTATATCCGGTGTCGAGCCGGAACGCGAAGGATTACCTCAATCTGGCGGGAGTGTATCTCGACGCGGTCTTCGCGCCGGCGCTTCTCACAAACGAGAACGTGTTTCTCCAGGAGGGACGCCGTCTCGAAGTGACCGACGGAGTTCCCGCTTACAACGGAGTCGTTCTCAACGAGATGAGAGGCGCGATGAGCGAGGCTGACGACAGACTCGAAGAGGGACTCGGCGCGCTTCTGTTCCCGGACAACTGTTACGGTTTCAATTCGGGAGGGGAGCCATTTGACATTCCCTCGCTGACTTATGAAAAATACGTTGAAACGTACCGCAAATTCTATCATCCGTCGAACTCGTATTTCTACCTTGACGGAGATATTCCCGAGGAGGAGACTTTCTCGCTGATCGAGTCCTACCTCGACGGATTCGAGGCGATACCGGTCGAATGGGACGTTGAGCTGCAGACGCCGAAGTCCGCCGAAAAGACGGACCGTTACGGCTCCGACAGCGAAGAAGGAGCGAAGGATATCTTAGCTCTCGCAAAAATATTTGCGGACTACACGATGAGAGAGAAGATCTTCGCGGTCAGCATCCTCGCAAATTATCTCGCTTCGACGAACGAGTCGCCTCTCAAGCGTGCGATCCTCGCGTCCGGTCTTGCCGAGGACGTCGAAGTAAACGTTTCGGACGGGATCAGGCAGCCGTATATTTCGATCGTCGCCCGCAATATGAAGAGAGACGACGCGGACGTACTCAGAAAACTGATATTCGAAACCCTCGCGTCCGTCAGGGATTCCGGCATACCCGAAGAAGATATCACGGCGTGCCTCAACAGGTTCGAGTTCTCCTTTAAGCAGATGCCCGAGCCCAAAGGACTCGTAAGAAATATCGTCGCTCTCAATTCGTGGCTCTACGGCGGAGATCCGATGATGTATCTCGACGTGGACGACGTTTTTGAAAAACTCCGCAGTATGACCGGCGAGGACTACTGCCGCCTGCTCGATGAAGTTTTCTGCAGCGAAGAAGACTACGTGACCCTTCACCTGAACGCGTCCGTCACCCTCGCGTCCGAAGTCGCCGAAAAAGAGGCGGGTATCGCAAAAGCCGCTTACGGCAAACTCGACGAAGAGGGAAGAGCCGCTCATGCGGAGAAGGACGAGTCGTTCAGACTGTGGCAGGACACGCCCGACACTCCCGAACAGGTCGCGACCGTCCCCACCCTTCCTATTTCGGAAGTATCGCCCGACCCGAAGGACTATCCCACGGAGGTCAGGGATTCAGGCGGAGTGAAAACTCTGATACACAAGATCAGAACCAACGGTATAGTTTACTTTACTGTTTACGCACCGCTGACTCAGTTCAGCCTCGACGAGCTCAGCGTACTTTCGGTCCTCCCGTCGCTCTATACCCAGCTTCCGACGGAGAAGCACGACGTGACCTCGCTGCAGAGAGAGATAAAGACTTACCTCGGCGACCTGTCCGTCAGCGCGTATTCCTTCAGCGAATACGGGCAGACGGAGAGCGCGACTCCATGCCTCATAGTCTCCGCGAGCGCTCTCGAAGAGAATTTCGGAAAGGCGCAAGAGATCGTATCCGAAGTCGTTACTTCAACTCTTTTCGATGAAAAAGGAAGGATACTCGAGATCCTCAAACAGATAGAAGAGTCTAACAGACAACGCATAGTCGGAGCGGGACATACGGCTGCTCTTAGCGCGGCGAGAGCTACTCTCAGTGCGGACGGAGCGGTATCCGAAGCGTTCAGGGGAATATCGATGATGAAGACGGTCAAAAGGCTGACCTCGTCTTTCGACGACGGGTACGGCGAGCTGCTCACCCTGATCCGCCGCGCGACGACAGAATCTTTCACGAAAGAAAACGTCATCTTTTCTCTGACCGCGGAGAAGGAGCATGACCTCTCGCCTCTTGCGATGACTCTCAGAAGCGGAAAGGCGCTGCCCGCAAACGGAAAATACGCGTCGTCAGTCGCCGCAAAGACTGCCGTAAAGATACCGTCGCAGGTCTCGTACGCGGTCAAAGCCGATCTTTCGACGAGAGCCGGCGTCGCGTACGATCCCTCGTTCTCCGTCGCGGCGCAGATCATATCCCTCGAATATCTCTGGAACGAGATCAGAGTTCGCGGCGGCGCATACGGAGCCGGTATGTCGGTCGCTCCGAACGGAACACTCTTCGCGTATTCATACCGCGACCCGTCTCCCGCGTCGAGCCTCGGCGTTTACGACGGATGCGCAAAGTTTATCGAGGACTTCGCGTCCGGGTGCGACAGCATCGATAAATATATCATCTCGGCGATATCTGAGGGCGATCCTCTTCAGACTCCGAGATCGCAGGGAAGCAGCGCGGACGCTCTTTATCTGACCGGAGTCACTTACGAAGAAAGAAAACGGAGAAGAGCGAAAATGCTCTCGACGGGCAAGGACGATCTTGTCCGCTTCGCATCGGTCCTCCGCCATATGGCGACTGACGGAACGGTGTCCGTCGTCGCTTCTTCCGGCGTCGACCCCATAGAAGGACTTGAAACGATAGAAATATAAGAATCAAAAAACGCGGCGCGGGTATCCCGCGCCGCGCCTCTGTTCCTTCAGTTGTCGGACTTGTCTTCCGTCTTGTTTTCTTCTTTTTTGTTCTGCTTCTTCTGGCGGTTGGCAGTGTTGCTGTCGCATCCGTTCTGCTTTTTGTTCCGGTTCTGGTTCTGGTTCTGGTTCTGGTTCTGGTTCTGATTCTTGTTTTGATTCTGGTTATTCATTTCGTTCTCCTTGATCGTGTTTTGTACTTGTGTACGGACTTATTTTTCCACTCCGCGCCGCATTTTATTCAATTCGCGCCGCTATGATGAAAAAACGGACTTTTGCTGTCGTACCACCCGTTTGTTAACCGTTTTTTTACCGTTGAAAAATCTTCAAACGGTTGACACGGATAGATTTGTGTGGTATTATAATCATGTTAAATAATACGTTGAATATTTATATGGAGTACCTGTCACATGGAAAACAAGAAGAATTATAAATATTTCGCACAGAAGGGACTCGCTCCTTTCTCTATAGTCGGTCTCGTCCTTCTCGCTCTCGGAGTCATCGCACTTTTCGAGATCAAGGACCTCGGTATCATGCTCATCATCGCCGGTATCGCCTGCCTTATCCTTTCGACGAGCGGCAGAGCTAAAGAGTCCGACCTCAACTATCAGGTCAGCGAAAAGATCAAGGATCTTGACGAAAGAGCCATGATCAGATTCGAAGTATACGACAAGGACTTTCTGAAGATAGTCAACCCCGCGAAGATCCACGGCTACGACTATATTTCGGACGGCGTTTACTTCAAGCACGGCGCCGACGGAAAGAACAGAACGAGCAAGTATAACGGAATACAGATATTCTACACGGACAAAAAGCTCTACGTCCACGGCAGACGCTTCTCGCTGATCGACGAAGCGGACGACACGATCTTCGGCGGCTCATGGGATTACACCACTCTCGACCGCGCTCAGTATTCCGAACGCGAAATGCCCCTTCCCAAGAACAGAAAGATCACCTATCAGGTCTTCGAGATCATCGACAACGACGGTAAAGCGGTAGTTGAGCTCTCCGTATCTTACGGCGCTGACGTCGACAAAGTCATCGACGACATCAACCACGTCATCAACCTCAAGAAACGCGACGCGGGACTTAAATAAGACGAATATGATCAAGGCGCAGCCGACAGGCTGCGCCGTTTTTATATTACGTAAAAGAAAATACAAACGAAGTGGCAAAGGGATCCCGCAACGACGAACAGATGGAATACGGAGTGC
>CADBTH010000052.1 GCA_902797495.1 uncultured Ruminococcus sp. | reverse complement strand
GTTTATACGGAAAGGACAAAAAATGAAAAAGGCGCTTTTAGTAATTGCATCAATAGTATCGGTCGTCCTGATCCTCGGGCTCGGCGCATCCCTTTATCTCAACGTTTCCGCGCTGAAGCGCGTCGACTCTCTCAAGGGTGAGATATCGGAGCTGAAGGAAAAGCTCTCCCCGGCGGACGGCGACGGCGAGGCGGCAGAGGACGGCATAACGATCGCGGAGGAATACAGGATCGAATCGACCCTTCCCCTCTCCGACGCGTACAAGTCGGGAGACCGCAGCGCTCTTTCCGACAAGGAAAAGGAAACGCTCGACATGGCGTCGGCGGTGCTTGATGAAATAATTACTGACGGCATGAGCGACTATGAAAAAGAAGAGGCGGTCTATCTCTGGATGACGAAGAATCTTCAGAGCGACGAGGGCATCCTTCCCGTCATCCCGACGACTCAGGCTGACTGCGACAACCCTTACGGGGTACTGAAGTATCACAACGCGGTCTGCGTCGGATACGCGACGACCTTCCGCCTTTTTATGCAGATGATGGATATCGACTGCATGGTAGTACATAACAGCGAAAGATTCCATACGTGGGATCTTGTGAAGATCGGCGACGGCTGGTATCACACCGACGTCTACTCCGACGCGGGAAGCGGGAACTACTCTCATTTCAACCGCACCGACTCCATGGTCGCGATGGAACAGAGCTGGGACACGGAGTTTTTCCCGGCGGCGGACAGCTACGAGTACTGTTATATCAGCCTCGCTTCGAAGGACGTTGAAGACGTTTACGAATTTCCGACGCTGCTCAGAGAAGCGCTCGATTCGCACGAGGGCGTGCTCGCCGTCAGATGCGGCGAGGAGGAAGCCGAGAGAGACGTTGCGATACTCGGTCAGATGGCGCTTCTTATACAGGACAAAATGAGCAGTTCGGTCGAATTCTCGTCCGTCTACATGGACTACAACTGCTATCCGGTCGACGAAGGATACGTCTTCGCGGTCAACCTCGCATATTCCGACGAAGAAGATCCGGACTATACGGACGTTCTTGACGGAGAAGACTACGAGAAGATCGACAAATCGGTCGGTGATTCCTTCGGCGATCTGACGGAAAACGACGACTGGGACGAAGACTGGGAGACCGACGGGGTTTGGGATTACGACGGGATCGGGGTGACTGAAGTTGATCCGTGATACAGTGAAAAGGATGATTCTCGTTATCCTGTCCGTATGTCTTGTCGTCTCGCTCGCTTCCTGCGGCGGGGAAGAGACGTCGCCCGACGCGCTGACCGTCAGCATGTACGACCTTCGCGTCGCGATGCTCTCCGCGGACGGCGGACTTCCCGAGATGCTGAGTGTGAGCAGCGCGGACGAGTCGGCGAAAGACTCCTTCCTCCATCTCTCCGACCTTGAATACGACAAGGTCGACGGCTATTTCCTCTCCTACGCGAAGGACGGCTCGGCTTACGAGATCGCCGTTGTCGCGGTGAAGGATCCGTCGGACGCCCCCGAAGCGCGCTCTTCGCTCGAGCGTCATCTCGAAGGCAGGAAAAACCTCTACAAGAACTATTCCCCGGAAGACCTTCCCCTCGCCGAGGCGGCAGAGGTCGGCGCAAGCGGCAGATACGTCTACCTTATAATGTGCTCCGACCGAGACGCGGTAAAGGACGCGATGGAGAAAGTCATAGGGCAGTGAATCCCGGCTTTCTTTGAAAAGAAAGCCTCGGCAAAGAAACTTTTGGGCAAAGATATCAACAAAGACAAACGCCGAAGATTGTCGCATCTTCGGCGTTTGTCTTTAATATTGTCGAATAGTTTTTAATACAGTCCGTATGGCAGGACGATCGTATGGAGCGATCTCATTTCGTCTTCGGAGACCGGAAGAAGCATTCCGGAAGATGCGAGTTCCTTCATGCACGCGAGAAGGAACGCTCCGTCGGATGAGAAGGTGTACTGACTTATATATTTTTGGACTTCCTTCAGGTGATCGGGCGTTTTCCCGACTTCATAAGCGGTGAGCTTTTCTTTAAGCGCCTCAAGCTCCGCCTTGTGTTTCATTTTTACTCTGCCGCCTGTTTCAAGAAGCGTATTTGCGACGTTGACGTCGGGAATGAATACGCATCGCACGTCGGTTTTTATATCGTTATTATTGTTAGAAACGCTTATGAATCCTCTTTCGCAAAGATATGCTGTCTCATCGACCGAGAGTACGTTTCCCGCCAGATATCTTTCGAGAAGTCTGCGGTCTTTTGCGTTTTCCGATGGATTCATGAAGTCGATCCTTTTGCCGGACCATTCCGTATCGATGCGTACTGTCCAATGGTCTTTCATTCTTCCGCTCATCATCGGGCCGCACCATGCGTCGAGACTGCCGCTAAAGGCCGACGGGATAGCGTTACCCGTTTTGACGCTCGCGTAGCATATACTCTTCGATCCGTCCGGTCTGACGGTCATCACTCTGTCGTGAGGGATCGTTATATCGAAGAGCCCGTCCGGATTATAGTATGCCGCTGCCGGGAAGAGCGCCCACATGAAGAAGTTTTTGTCAAACTTTTCTCCCGTCGCGGGATCTTTGACGCCGCCCCTGATACCGTCGTCCTCAAGTATTCCGCTTTTCGCGATCTCTTCGTACAGTTCACAGGCAACGATTTTAGCCGCCTTGCGGTACACTTCGTCGAACAACTCGTTTCCCTCGGTCGATTCTTCGTTGATAAGAACGTTGCTGAGATATTTGTCTTTGCGGCGAATAAGATGACCTATCTTTTCAAGCGCTTCCGCTTCGTTTTCTATATATACGGGAGATACGCCGAGTCTGTCTGCGATCTCATTTACGGACAGAGGTTCTCTGTACGTCGCGTATATGATATTCTGCGAAAGAATGCTTTTTGCCTGAAGCTGCTGTTTATCCGATTCTACCGAGCCGGAGATGCCGAACGACGAAAACTTTATCGGGTTGAATTTAAGTTCGCTTGTATCTCTCATTTTTTCCATTCCTTTCTTCAGTTCGCGTTTTGCTTCGAACAGATGCCACTTTACCGTGCCGAGGGGGATGCCGAGCTCTTTTGC
>CADBTH010000051.1 GCA_902797495.1 uncultured Ruminococcus sp. | reverse complement strand
GAGGAATCGGTCGACCGCGTCGACGTAGATGAGGTTTGCGCTCATCTGATTGCGGAACACCTCGATGACCTGCTCCGGCTCTCCCTTTCTGAGAAGACCGTGGTTGACGTGTACGCAGACGAGTCTGTCTCCTATCGCCTTGATGAGGAGCGCGGCGACTACCGACGAGTCCACGCCGCCCGACAGAGCGAGAAGGACCTTGCCGTCGCCTATCTGTTCGCGAAGGGCGGCTACCTGCTCGTCAATAAAAGCCGCTGCCTGTTCGCTCGTTCTGATGCGTTCCATTGTTTCCGGACGTCTGTTGTTCATTGTTTTTCCTCCGAGTATGTAAAAATTATAAGAATCACTTGAATTTGCGCGGGCCTTTCCGCGCCGCGGCGGTCTCCTTCGAGGCCTCTTTCGCTCCGTCGTCCTTACGGTCTCCCTTTATACTGAGGAGCGCGAAGACGGCGAGCGTTGCGGCTCCGGTCGCGATCAGCGCGGTGACGGTCGCCCCGTTGTCCTTTTTCACTCCGCCGTCGCCGCCGATAGAATCCCTGACGGCGTCTTCGTCCCCGTCGTCTCTCGACAGAGAGATGCCGGATACGTCCACCGTATATTCGGATGAACACGCGACCTCTATCGCAACGTACGACGCAGCGTCCAGACCGGACTCCGAAATCCTGCATTTAAGGAGGACCGGGACTCCGGGAGACGCGCTGTATCTGTATTCGCATCTGTCCGCGCCGTTTCCGGCTACGATCTTTACGGGTATGCTCTCACCCTCGCCCGTGACGCAAAGCGCGACGTCGAGAGTGTCCGCGGCGGTAAACGGCACCGGAGTTGCGAAGTTCGCCATTATGATACCCTCGCCTCCGAGCGAGCCGTCGCCCGCGGCGCGAAGCGCTCTTTCTCCGCCCTGTCCTTCAAAGCGCGACATGACCTCGCTCTTTTCGGTCGTCAGAGACGACACCGTGCCGCCGGAGAAGAAATCTCCCGCGCCGTAGGACCTTCTGAAGTCCTTTATGAACACGCGGCCGGTCTGCGGCGCGTCGTACGACGGCAGGGCGTTGGCGGTAACTATATCGTAAGCTCGCGTACTGTCGGGATCGAAATATTTCAGCGCGGCGAGAGTTTCCGCAGAAGCGGCGCCGCCTTTCAGCGAGATGATAAAGCTCTTGGTACCGAGAGTCGTGAGCGGCGTTCCCCCGTCGAGCGAGGCGAGGTCTTCCTCCGTCAGTTCTCCGTCGGGCCTCCAGTAAAGGACGTGTCCCGCAGGCGCGCTTCCCACGTTCTGCGAAAGGCGCGAGACGGCTCTCGACAAAAGCTCCGCTTTCTCCATCGGCGCGCTCTCACACTCGTACATCATGTACCACTGAACGCCACCTCCCTCGGAGAGGAACTTCGATATCAGGACGGACAGCATTATCGGGTCGCAAGTCTCGTCGCCGATACCCGTGATACTGTCGTATTCCGCGACTCTTCCGTCCCCGCCGTACAGGTAGCCGTCGCCGAAAGGAACCGCGACGAGGCACGACGGATTGTTTGACTTCGCCGCCGAAGCGACGACTCTCAGATATTCCGCGTAGTTTTCGGCGTAGAGGAAGAGGTCCTCCTTGTCCGTCCTGTTGTACCTGAAAGTATTTATCCTGCATCCTGCGATGATCCCGTAGACGGACGGATACGTCTCCGTGATATAGTCGACTGCGGCGGCGTATCTCATCACCGTCGGAACGTCGTAGGCGTCGGGGCACTCGAACTCGTCCTCCGCGCCTCCGGACGAAACTATCCTGACGTAGACCTTGACGCCGGAAGACAGATAGAAACCGAGAGTGCGTTCGAGCTCCGAAAGATACGACGTGTTGAGGTAGTAGTAATTTCCCGCGTACGAGAAGAATCTTCCGCTCGCGGGGTCGTCCGTGACGAGCCGTTCAACGTCCACGTCGCAAACCGTGTACGACGCGGCGCACTCGAACGGCGCGGACGTATCGTCCGATTCGATACCGAAAATGGACGGCGCTCCGACGACGGCTCCCGTGGGGAACGACGGATAAACGGACTGCGACTCCCTCTCGAATTCTCCTTCGTCGCCTGACAGAAGGACGACGCCGAATCTGCACAGATACGGGAGCGCGGGCAGAGACGAGACCGCGATCTTCATGTCGAACATCGTCGACATATCGGCGCTCGCGACGACGACGGGGTCGTGACTTCTCCACATATCCTCGGCGACGATGCCTATCTTTCCGTCGATATTGTTCACGACGAAGCCCGAGCCGACCGTGCCCTTGACGTTGACGCTCTTCCCGTCGGAAGAGAGAGAGCAGGAGGAAATACTCGCGGGGTATGTCTCCTTGGAGTCGTCTATCTTTTCATCAAAGTACGTAAACGATACGCTGTCGACGGACAGCGACTTCCCGTCTGTGCACTCCGTTCCCGAGAACGAGAGCTTGTAGAAGCCGTTTCCCGCCGAAACGTCGTATATGAACGTATACGAGTTCTTTCCGGGGAACAGATATATCGTCGAAATATCGGAATAATCGGAAGCCTTCTGATCCTTGACAAGGAGGGTCATGGTGCCGGTCTCGACTCCCGATACGGAAACGCGGGAGATGACGGTCCCGGAGGAGCCGCTCGCACCCCGCCTCTTCGCTTCGAGAGAGCACGCGCCGGCGGACGGCTCGATCGTAATGCTCTTTTCGGATATTACGTTTTCTGAGTCTATCGTGAAAGCGTCGGCTGAGAATCTCTCAGCGTGCGAATACGTGAACTTCGCATCCGCATAGATCGAGGAAACGGTGACGAAGCCGATATTTTCGTTCGACGAATAGTAGAAATAAACGTGATCGACCGCCGACCTTGCTCCGAATGAGGAGACCGGACAGTATACGTCGTACGATATCCCCGGTTCAAACGATCCCCTGACGTCGTACGTTTCGCCGCCGGAAGAGAACGTCATCTGAACGTCGCATTTTCCCCCCGTGCCTTCGATCCTCAGCTGAAAGTAAAGCTCGTTATAAGCCGAAAGATCCTTCGGCTCCGCGTAAGCGAGGTAAAAAGCGCCGTCGTTCGTTTCACGCGGCGAGGAAACGATGGCGGGTCTTCCACGGAAAGTCGACGCCCTCACCTCGTCCGCCGCGCCGAAGGGATAGTATATCTCTTCGCTGTAGTTCTCGATAAGAGTCTTGCCGTCCGTGCTCAGAGCGGTGGACGACGCAACGGCGTAGAAGGCGCCCCCTTCTTCCTCGGCGAAAACCGCCGTGAAGCAGAACGGAAGGCACGATACGGTCAACAAAAAAGCGAGGCAGAACGACATGATCCTTCGCGCTGCGTGTGATAAAACCATGCTTTCCGCCTCCTTATTTCAAAAATATATTTTATTATATCACATTTTTTAAAGTTAATCTACATAAATCGCAAAATTTAAAAGATTAATTTAAATATTGATTTCTGCCGTCCGCGACTGTATAATAGAAAAAAACGACAAAGGAGCAGCTCATGAAAACTGTACGGCTGTTCGACGGCGACGCTTACGTAAAAGATTTTACCGCGAACGTCCTCTCGTCACGGGAAGACGGGAACCGTTATCTGACCGTTCTCGACCGAACTGCGTTCTTCCCCGAGGGCGGCGGTCAGAGCAGCGACACGGGCGCGATCGGCGGGGTCAGGGTCTCTCACGTCTTCGAAAAGGACGGCGTCATATATCACGTCACGGACTCGCCCGTCTCCTGCGGAGCGGCTGAGTGCTCACTCGACTTTGCGGAGCGTTACCGCAAGATGCAGAACCACACCGGAGAGCACGTTCTCTGCGGCGTCGCCCACAATCTGTGGGGCGCGGAAAACGTCGGGTTCCACCTTTCGGACGAGTACGTCAGAGTCGACCTCGACGTATATCTCGACGGCGAAAAGGTGAAGAGGCTCGAGCGCCTCGCGAACGACGTCGTGACGGAGAATCACGCGGTATCCTCGGGATATCCCGCGCCGGAAGAACTTCCCTCCCTCGACTTCAGAAGCAAGGACGGGATCGAGGGCGACGTCAGACTCGTCCGGATCGAGGGCGTCGATCTTTGCGCCTGCTGCGCGCCTCACGTCAGAAGCACCGCCGAGGTCGGACTTATAAAGGTCGTCGACTCTATTAAATACAAGGGCGGAACGAGACTTTCGATCGTCTGCGGCTCGGACGCGGTGAGGCTCTTCATCGCGGAACACGAAGAACTGTCCTCTCTCGCGGAGTCGTACTCCGTGAAGCGCTCAGATCTCGCCTCCGCGGTCGGAAGGCAGCGCGAGGAGCTATCGGCCGTTTCGTACAAGCTGAAAAGGGCGGAGCGCGCTCTGATGGAGTCGGAGCTCGAAAAGATCGCGCCGACGGGCGGCGACCTCTGCTTCTTCTACGACGGAGCGGACCCCGAAAACGTCAGGGGATTTCTGAACGGAGCCGCCGCGAAATGCAATATCGCCGCGGGCTTTATCGGAAACGACAAAGAGGGATACTCGTATATCATCCGCTCGGACATGGCCGACCTGAAGGCGCTCGCGAATGAGATAAACGGAGCGATAGGCGGCCGCGGAGGCGGCTCTCCCGCCATGATACGCGGAACGTGCTCGGCGACGCGTAAAACGATAGAGGAATACTTCGGTAAATAAACGGAAAACGAAAACGGCAGGCTGACGCCTGCCGTATTTTTTCAGTTGTCTTTCTTCATAAGGTGGATATCCTGCGGCTTGAATACGAGTCCGACGACGTCTCCCTCGTTGTAGGGGCGCGTGGAGGATATGAGGTACTCGTATCCTTCCGTCGAAAACGTTACGTCGTAGATACCGGGCTTTATGTTCTCGGGATCGAAGTCGTATTTTACGTCGCTGATCTCGACCTTTTCGCCGTCCTCGAGGCTCCACGCGGAAGCGTTCGCCCAGAGTTCGAGGTCCGTATCGAGCGCGATGCTCTCCTCGATGTCTTCGACCTTCTTGAAGATGTTCATCGCGTAGATCTCTTCGCCGTACTCCTTGTCCTCGACGCGGTTTTCCTGCTTGACCACCGCGTTGACCGTGATGGAAGTGCCGCCGGAGGTCGTGAAGGTGACGGGATAAGTTCCTATTTCCTTTACGATCTCGTGCTCGACCGACTTGATGGAGATCGGCTCGTCCGTCTCGGCGTCCCACGCCTCTGCGGAAGCGAGAGTCTCGATCGCAACGTCGTCGAGCTCGTCGATATCGGACAGGTCGAGCAAAAAGTCGCTCGCACTGATCTTCTCTCCCGTCTCCTCGTTGAATACGGGCGCGTCTCTCGTCACGTTCAGCTTGATCGTGATGGACGTGCCGACTCTCGTCTCGACGGTCATATCGTGTCTCATGCCCTTGAAGACGTGACTCTTCACGACTCCCTTGAGCATTCCGTTCTCCCTCTCGACGACTTCGAGATGCTCCGGACGGATGACGACGTCGACCTTCTCGCCCTTTGAGAAGCCCGTCGTGTCGCACTTGAATTTCTTATCTTCGAAAATGACCTCGCCGTCGTCGGAAACCACTCCGTCCACGATATTCGTCGTGCCGATGAACTTTGCGACGAACTCGTTTACGGGATGGTCGTATATTTCGGAAGGAGTTCCCACCTGCTGGATGACGCCGTCGCTCATAACGACGATCTTGTCCGACATGGTGAGCGCCTCTTCCTGGTCGTGAGTTACGAATATGAACGTGATGCCGACTTCCTTCTGGATCCACATCAGCTCGAGCTGCATCTCCTTGCGGAGCTTTGCGTCGAGAGCGGAAAGGGGCTCGTCGAGAAGCAGGACTTTAGGCTCGTTGATGAGGGCGCGCGCTATCGCTACTCTCTGCTGCTGACCGCCGGAGAGCTGCGCGATCTTGCGGTTCTCGTACCCCTCGAGGGATACGAGCTTCAGCATTCTCGCGACCTTCTGCTTTATGATATCCTTCGGGAGCTTTTTGATCTTGAGTCCGAAGGCGATATTCTCGTATACGTTCAGATGGGGAAACAACGCGTATCTCTGGAAGATCGTGTTGAGATCCCTCTTGTGCGGCGGCACGTTCTTGATGTCCTCTCCGTCGAACAGCACCTCGCCCTCGTCGGCGGTCTCGAATCCGCCGAGAATACGCAGAAGCGTCGTCTTTCCGCAGCCCGAAGGACCGAGAAGAGTGACGAACTCGTTTTCGTCGATCTCGAGCGAGACGTCTTTCAGGACGGGATTCCCGTCAAAGGATTTTGAGATGTTCTTGAATTCAACTATCTTGTTGGACAATAGTTTATCCTCCTGAATGTGATACGGCTGTCATTTCCGCCGCGTACCGCATTGAGCCCGCCGTTTAAAAAAGTATACTATATTTTTTTGTAAAGCGCAATAATATTTTTGAAGAAATTAAAAAAATTCATTATTCGCGCTGTCATTCAAATCCGCCGGGGTTATTGATTTTGGGACGCGAATGGATTATAATAAGAAAAAAACCACGGAGCGGAATATGAACAACGGATTATTTGAATTTATAAAGAAGAGCCCGACGGCGTATCACGCGGTATCGAACGCCGCAGCAATGCTTGAGGAAGCGGGCGCAGTACGTCTTTCCGAAAAGGACGAATGGAAGATAGAAAAAGGAAAAAAATACTTCGTCACGAGGAACTCCTCGTCGGTCATCGCTTTTTCCGTCCCCGAGGGCGACGCCGCGGGATTTATGATCAGCGCGGCGCACTCCGACAGTCCCGCCTTCAAGATAAAGCCGGGCGGTATGATAAAGGACAAGCGGTTCGTCCGTCTGTCAACTGAAAAATACGGCGGCATGCTCTGCGCGCCGTGGTTTGACAGACCGCTGTCCGTCGCGGGAAGAGTCGTCGTCAAAACGGATGACGGCGTCGAGTGCCGCCTCGTCGACCTCGTACGTCCCGTCGCGCTCATCCCTTCCGTCGCGATCCACATGAACAGATCGGCGAACGAAAACGCCTCGTACAATCCCGCGGTCGATATGATCCCGCTCGTCTGCGAAGGAGAACGCTTCTCTCTCGACGATGAGACTGCGAAAGCGGCGGGAGTCAATAAAGAAGATATCGTCGCCGCGGACCTTTTCGTCTACGTCCCGGAGCACGGAGTCGAGTGGAACGGGCTGATCAGCGCGCCGCGTCTCGACGACCTGCAGTGTGCGTTCGCCTCCCTCAGGGCGTTCATCTCCGCTGAGCCCTGCGGCGCGGTATCTGTAATGGGTATATTCGACAACGAAGAGGTCGGCAGCTCGACCAAGCAGGGCGCGGCGTCGACCTTCCTCGAGGACACGCTGAAGCGCATATCGCTCTCGCTCGGAAAGAGCGGTACGGATCACCTCCGCGCGCTCGCCTCGTCCATGATGGTCTCATGCGACAACGCTCACTCCGTTCATCCGAATCATCCCGAATACGCGGACCGCGGTTGCGACCCCGTCGTAAACGGAGGAGTCGTCGTCAAATACAACGCGAATCAGAAATATACGACCGACGCGGTGTCGGCGGCTCTCTTCTCACTGATCTGCGAAAAGGCGGGAGTCCCGACTCAGAGATACGCAAACCGCGCCGACATCCCCGGAGGCTCAACGCTCGGGAGTATAGCGAACACGAAGGTATCGGTCAACACGGTCGACGTCGGACTCGCTCAGCTCGCGATGCACTCCTGCTTCGAGACGGCGGGAGCTGCCGACACGGAATACCTCGTCCGCGCGCTCGAAGAGTTTTTCCGTTCGTCCGTAAAAGACGCCGGAGACGGTAAATATCTTCTGAACTGAAAAAATGAACGTTCTCACCGCATTTAAGACAGTTGCCGTTATGCTGCTGTGCGCAGTGCCCGGCTTTCTGATGATAAAGGCGCGCATCATAAAGAGCGAGTCGATTTCTGCATTTGCAAAACTTCTTCTTTACGTGTGCCAGCCGTGCCTCGTCGTCTCCGCGCTCACAGGCGTTGAGTATTCAAAAAAGACGGCTGTAGATCTTCTGATCGTCTTCACAATAATCCTCGTCTCCGAGCTTCTGACGACCGGCGTTCTCGTCCTCGTTTTCAGAAAGAAATACGCCGAGGCGAGGTTCAGGATATACACCGTCGCTTCGTGCATGGGCAACGTCGGATTCATTGGAGTACCCGTGATCAAGGCGCTCCTTCCGGGCAACCCGGAAGCCGTCGCCTTCACCGCCGCGGCGTCCCTCGCGCTGAACGTTTACGGCTGGACTATAGCGTCGGCGGTCATATCGGGCGACAGAAAGTACATATCGGTAAAGAAGATAATTCTCAATCCCGCGACGGTGGCGATCATAGTCGCGCTCCCGCTCTTCTTCACGAACACGAAGATCCCCGGCGCCGTCGGCGAAGAGGTCGATCTGATCGGCAGATTCTCAACTCCGCTCTGTATGATCGTGATGGGCGCAAGACTCGCCTGCTCGAAGTTTTCCGACGTATTTTTAAAGATCGGAAATTATCTGACGGTCGCCCTGAAGCAGATCGTCTATCCGCTCTCAGTTCTTCTGATTTTAAAGCTGCTTCCGCTCGACGGCAGTATGAAGTGCGCGGTATACGTCATAGCGTGCTGCCCCGTAGCTTCAATGGTGCTGAACTTTTCCGAGCTCATCGGAAAAGGGCGCGAGGAGGCGGCGGGAGTGCTTCTCCTCGGCACAACTCTCTCGTGCCTCACGCTTCCGCTGATGATCTTACTGATATGAAAAAACGGCGTCCCGAGGACGCCGTTTTACTTATATTATACCGTTCATCGCAAGGATTATCAGAACGCACGTCACGATGACGAGTATCGCCGCGGGAACGAAGATATTGAAGCGGTACTTCTTCCCTTCGGCGCTCTTCTCTATCAGCCCGCTCCGTCTGAGCGCGAGCATAAAAGGCTTGTAGAGAAGGAACGCGAGCGCGGCGTTTATGCCCGCCTTGAGCAGGTTGAACGGGAGGATCGACGGGATGAGGTAAGGGACG
>CADBTH010000050.1 GCA_902797495.1 uncultured Ruminococcus sp. | reverse complement strand
TCCGGAGTGTCTGAACGGCAGAGTCGGAATGATGGATGCTGTCGAGCAGCTTGCAAACTGCCACTTTGCAATAAACGAGGTGGACGCCGCTCTCTCCTGCGTGGAGGAGGTGACCTCTCTCGCCGAGGATATGTTCAGCATGGTAAGGAGGAACGAAACGGATCCGAAGCGTCTTGAGAGATGCAAGGTGATAATAAAGACCTGCCTCGTCAGATGCTACAACTGGCTCTTCGCCGAGGACGACAACGCCTTCACGAGGGAGCCGAGATTTCAGAAATGCCGCGAGCGCATTGACGCACTCGCATTCGAATGAGATTATATACTATACCGGGATCCGCCGTCTTATGACGGCGGAATTCTTATTTACATTTGATTTCTTGTATTCGCGCCTTGTCTGTGCTATATTATAGATACAATAACATTTTGTGGAGAAGATCATGCTGAAACGAAAATGGTTTTTGTACGTAACTGAATTTTTCGCGGGCATCAGTGTAATGGCGATAGAGCTCGGCGCGAGCCGTCTGCTCGCGCCCTACTTCTCGTCCTCGCAGATAGTCTGGACGATAATCATCGGAACGATAATGATCGCGATGGCGCTCGGAAACATCATGGGAGGCAGGATAGCCGACCGCGATCCGAATCCCGACAGACTCTACGGCAGACTGCTCATCGTCGCAGTCTGGTGCGCGGCGATACCCTTCGCGGGAAAGTACGTCATAGCCGGCGTATCCGTGCTCCTCGCGGCGCTCGGCGGCGGGAACTTCCTCATCTGGGCGTCCCTTCTCTCCTGCCTGCTCCTCTTCGTTTTCCCTCTCATGCTCCTCGGAACTGTCTCCCCGTCCCTTGTGAAGTACACGGTCTCGAGCCTTGACGAGAGCGGAAAAACCGTGGGAGAGCTGAACGCGCTGAACACGATCGGCTCTATCATCGGCACGTTTCTCCCGACCTTCGTCACGATACCCGCGGTCGGAACGGCGCTCACCTTCGTCATTTTCTCGTCCGTTCTTCTCGTGATCTCCCTCGTCTACTTTATCTCCGTAAAGCGCCGTCTGATACGCACGGCGATCGCTCTCCTCCTCGCCGTCGCTTTCTCGGTGCTTGCGGCGACGAGCTCGTTCGCATTCGGCGCGGAGCGCGACAC
This sequence comes from uncultured Ruminococcus sp., assembly GCA_902797495.1. Taxonomy (GTDB): domain Bacteria; phylum Bacillota; class Clostridia; order Oscillospirales; family CAG-272; genus RUG14199. The sequence continues at coordinate 2,746 of CADBTH010000050.1, read as the reverse complement.
GGAGCTTTACGAGGACGAGTCGATATACAACTATCTTCAGGTGCTTGAGAACGAGCGCGACGTGATACTCTCGACGAACGTGATGTTCGGCGTTCAGTCGATCACGAAGAAGGACGGCTCGCTCACCGGAATGTACTACGACTACGCGCTCGCCGCTCCCGTGATGGCGGGTGTGAAGGAAAAAGACTTGCTCGACGTACTGATACTTGGATTCGGAAGCGGAACGTACGCGACGGAATGCAGAAAATACTACCCCTCCTCGAAGATCGAAGGGGTGGAGATAGACCGCAAGATCATCGACCTCGCCTACTCCCGCTTCGGAGTCGACCCGGACGACGAGGCCATAAAAGTCACCGAGTTCGACGGCAGAGCTTATCTGCGCGGCGTGGGCAAATACGACGTGATAATGGTTGACGCGTACCGCGACATCACGATCCCGTTCCAGCTCTCGAGCGCCGAATTCTTCACCGAGGTAAAGGAACACCTATCAGACGACGGCGTTATGGTAGTCAATCTCAATATGCGCTCGAAGAACACGGGCTCGATCAACGACTGGATCTGCGACACGATATCATCGGTTTTCGAGAGCGTGACCTACGCCGACGTCGGCACGAACCGCGAGGTCTTCGCCTCCCCCGACCCCGACACGGTACAGAGATTCAAAAAGGACCTCTACTCGAAAAACGGAGAGCTGACTGCCCTTATGCTGACAGTCAGGGAAAAACTCGTGGACTACGAGGCGGGCGACCTTATCCTCACTGACGACAAGGCGCCGGTCGAGCTCCTCGGGATGAAGATGATAGATGAGATGATATCGGACGAGCTCGAGTACTACAGAGAGCAGTTGCGCGGAAAATCAATATCCGAAATAATAGATTATTTCAGCTGACGGTCTCTTCAATCTTTCTTTAATAAACGGGGGCTATAATGCCGTCAGAATTTAAAGAACGGTTACAAGGAGGCACTCATGAAAAAGCTGTCAGTATTTTTAACGATAATCATCGCGGCGACCGTTTTCTCGTGGACTCAGTCCTCTGCGGCGTCGGGCGACAGCGTTCAGGGCGGCATGGGCGGCCCCGGCGGTATGGGAGGTCCCGGCGGCGGAATGGGCCCCGGCGGCAGAAGATAAATATTTAAGCGGAGACGGGACCCGTCTCCGCTTTTCACACAGTTTTCAATCTGAATTCACACAGCGTCCATTGACAAAATTCGCCACTTGAGCTATCATAATATCGGAACAAGTCAAAAAACGGAGGCGCAGTATGAACAGAACGGGCAATAAAGGTATAAAAAAGACCGTCGCCGCGATATCGGCGCTCATGCTTATCATCTCGTCGCTGACGCTTTTCGGATGCGCGAAAAAGGCCGACGTCGACGACACGACCGGTGCGACGCAGGCGCAGACTGCCGAGCCGTCGGTGATCGAAGTAAAAAGAGGAGCTGACGGGCGCATCGTCTTATGGGACGGCGACGAGACTCCGGTAAGAGCGACGTACTCATTCCTCGGTTGTTTTGAACACAACATGTACGCGACCGAAGACGGCGAGCTCATAGAAGAGCTAGTTCGGGCTCTCGAAAACCTTGAGATCGAGGACAGGGAAGGTCAGGCAGTTACAACCGCCGACACAACGATAGGACTTGAAATGGCCGACGGCAGAGTATACACCGTCAGTTTTACGGGCGACAGCTTTGAAGAATATGCAGACGATTCGCCCGTGCCGCGAAAGGTATACGAAACGAAGGGCTTCGGCGAAGTTTCCGCCGTTCTCTCAGAGATCGCGGAGAAAGAAAAGAATCTCGCAGAAGTAAACGTCGTGAGCGCAGTTCCCGACGGAGACGGTTCCATCGCACTGTGGAACAAAGACGTCAATCCGGTCGGCGTAGTCTACTACTATGACGAAAACTACGGTGTCGTGGGGTCGGCGCGCTCCGACGACGAAGAACTAATCGGGCGCCTTATCGAAGCCCTGAAAGATATAAAGGTCGGCGACGAGGTCAAAAGAAGCAATTACGACAGCTTCAATATGCTCTCTTTCGAGATGGACGACGGCAGCTATTACGAAGTGAACTTTTACAGCGAGCTGTTTTCGGAAGTAACGGAGAGCTCGTCAATAGTCTATTATGAAACTGAGGGCTTCGACGGACTGAAGCCTCTCTTCGACGAGATCAGAGCGCAGGATACTGAAAACTGATCCATATAATAAAAAAACGCTCCGTCTCCGGAGCGTTTTTTGTTTGATCATTTCTCGTCTACGAGTCTGATGAGTGCCATTTCGGCTGCGTCGCCGCGGCGCGGTCCGAGCTTGTAGATCTGAGTGTATCCGCCTTTTCTGTTTGCATACTTGGGAGCGATCTCGTCAAAGAGTTTCTTGACGACGTCTTCCTTCGTGATGTATGCAAGAGCTGCGCGGCGGGCTGCAAGTGTATTCTTCTTACCGAGAGTGATCATCTTCTCCGTTACGGAACGGAGTTCCTTCGCTCTGGTAACAGTCGTTGTGAGAGAACCGTTCTCAAGAATGTACGTCACTTGTCCGCGAAGCATAGCATTTCTGTGAGCCGTGGTTCTGCCGAGTTTTCTTGTACCGGGCATTTCAATATGTCCTCCTTTGCAAAATTATTCGCACACGACCTTTATCAGTCGTCTTCTTTCTTCAGCTCAAGGCCGAGAGAATGAAGTTTCTGTATGACTTCATCGAGCGATTTCTTGCCGAGGTTACGAACCTTGATCATTTCTTCTTCAGTACGG
>CADBTH010000049.1 GCA_902797495.1 uncultured Ruminococcus sp. | reverse complement strand
TGCTAAAATTAATAGGATTGAAAAATATGCGGTCGAAGCGCGGCGCATTTTCGCGCCCGACCCTGAATTCAACTAATTTTACGGGCTTGCCCGAATCCACATTAAGGAGGGTCATTCTATGGCTCATATCAGCGAAAACGGCGTAAAGACGATCTGCGAGATCTGCGACAGGCACGCGAATGAAAAGACGCCGCTCATGATGATCCTGAGCGATATCCAGAACGAATACGGATATATCCCGCTCGAGGTCCAGGAGATCGTTTCCCAGAAGACGGGTATCTCCGTCGCGGAGATCTACGGAGTCGTCACGTTCTACTCCTTCTTCTCCCTCGTTCCCAACGGAAAGTACGTTGTGGGATGCTGTCTCGGCACCGCTTGCTACGTCAAGGGCGCTCAGCAGGTATTCGACAAATTCTCCGAGATCCTCGGCATCAAGGGCGGAGAGACGACCGAGGACGGTCTGTTCTCCCTCGACGCGCTCCGCTGCATCGGCGCGTGCGGTATAGCTCCCGCCGTTTCCATCAACGGCAAGGTATACCCGAAGGTGACCGTGGACGCCGTTCCCGGTATCATAAAAGAGTACCGCGAGATGGCGGCGGCCGAGTAAGCGCCGGATCAGAGAGGCTGACAACAGATGAAAATAAAAGAGATCAGGGAACTGCTCGGGGCTGAGCTCCTCTGCGGAGAAGAGTATCTTGACAACGACGTGTTTTCCGCCTGCTGCAGCGACATGATGAGCGACGTGCTCGCGTACGTCAAGGATCAGGGCGTGCTTCTCACGGGGCTCGTCAACCCTCAGGTCATCAGGACCGCGGGGATGATGGACATGGTCTGCATAGTCTTTGTCAGAGGCAAGGAGCCGACCGAGGAGATGATAGAGCTCGCGTCCGACTGCGGCATCGTCGTTATGAAGAGCCGCTACAGGGCGTACGAGGCCTGCGGCCACCTCTATACGGCGGGGCTGGTACCCGCTCCGGAGGACAAGTGATGCCCGAGAACGTTACTTTCCATTTCGACGTTGACGGCGAGAACTTCACATCGGCGGGAGAGGCTTCCGTCATGGTGAAGAAGAAGCTCCGTCAGCTCGGACTTCCCCCGGAGGTCATCAGGCGCGTTTCCATCGCGATGTATGAGGGCGAGATCAACATGGTCATACACGCGGACGGCGGCGACGCCGACGTGACGGTGACGGACGACGAGGTCATAATCGTTCTGTCCGACCGCGGACCCGGCATCCCGGACGTAGGTCTTGCGATGCAGGAGGGATACTCCACGGCGCGCGACAACATACGAAGCCTCGGATTCGGAGCCGGCATGGGACTTCCGAACATGAAAAAGTACACGGACAGCATGGAGATCGAGACCGAGATCGGAGTCGGTACGAAGATAACGATGACGGTGAAGCTCTGAGTCTCCCATCAAGCAAAGGAAGGAACGAATACTGTATGCAGAAATATAAGCATTCCGTTTCCCTCGACGTTGAAAAATGCAAAGGGTGTACTACCTGCCTTAAAAGATGCCCCACGGAAGCGATCAGGATACGCGACGCTCACGCGAAGATTAACCCCGCGAGATGCATCGACTGCGGAGAGTGCATAAAGGTCTGCCCGCACAAGGCGAAGAGAGCCGTCCACGACACTCTCGCCGACATGAAGGAGTACAAGATCACGGTAGCTCTCCCCGCCCCCGCGCTCTACGGGCAGTTCGACAACCTTACGAGTATCGACTACGTCGTCGACGGGCTCTACAAGCTCGGCTTCGACTACGTTTACGAGGTGGCGTGCGCCGCCGAGATCGTCTCCGCTTACACGAGGACGTACCTCTCGAGACCGGACATTATAAAGCCGGTCATCAGCTCCGCGTGCCCCGCGGTAGTCCGCATGATAAATATGAACTTCCCCTATCTGAAGGATCACATAATGCCGATCCTGCCTCCGGTCGAGGTCGCCGCGAAGAACGCGCGCGACATCGTTCGCGAAAGGCACCCGGAAGTCGACTCCTCCGATATCGGGATATTCTTCATCTCCCCGTGCCCCGCGAAGGTCAGCTACGTCAAGAACGGATTCGCAGGTAACCGAAACAACATCGACCGCGTGATATCCGTGCGCGACGTCTATTTCGAGCTGCTCGACGTGATGAGCCGAACGGAGAATCCGACCGAGAGCGCGAAGTCCGGCATGATAGGTATCGGCTGGGCGTCGACGGGCGGCGAGTCGTCCGCGGTGTTCAACGACAAGTATCTTGCGGCGGACGGCATCGAGAACTGCGTGAGGGTGCTCGAGCAGATCGAGAACGAGGGCTTCTCGGGACTCGAATTCATCGAGCTCAACGCGTGCAACGGCGGATGCGTGGGAGGAGCGATGACGGTCACGAACGCGTATATCGCGCAGGCGAGACTGAACTCCCTCAAGCGTTATCTGCCCGTTTCGCCGAACAGGCCCGACACGTCGGAGATACCGGATTTCATGTTCACCGACGAGAACGTCGTCTACGACACGACGGAGCCCTTGTCCGACGACCGCGCGACGGCGATGAGGATGATGGGAGATATCGAGCGCATAACGAAGACCCTGCCGGGTATCGACTGCGGCTCGTGCGGAGCGCCGACCTGCATGGCGTTCGCGGAGGACATCGTGAAGAACGAGACGAACGCGGACGAGTGCACGATCATCATGCGCGAGCTCTTCCACGAATCGCTCGACCTTCGCAAAGCCGTCTCGGAAAAGCTGGCAGGCAGTACGAACAGTACGAACAAGAACAACGCGGCGAAATAAGCCGCGGCCGATAAAAAATATGAAAACAGAAACAGCAGTTGAAAAACTCGGACTGAGAGAGATCGTCCCGGGCGCGTCTGCGGAGTACGACGGCGTTTACGCGGGAGACTTCCTCAGCCGCGCCATGAGCCGCGTCACGGAGGGCGACCTCTGGGTCACGATCATGAGCAACGTGAACGTAATTGCGGTCGCAAGTCTGACGGACGCCGCCGCGGTCATCCTCGCCGAGAGCGTTGAGATGGCGCCGGACGTCGTCGAAACGGCGCGCGCCAAGGGCGTCGCGGTATACTCGTCGGACAAGACGGTCTACGAGATATGCGTCGCGCTCGGGGAAATCGAGCCGTGAACCGCTACTTTTACGACCTTCACGTCCACTCCTGCCTCTCTCCATGCGGAGACGACGACATGACCCCCGCGAACATCGCCGGTATGGCGACCCTGAACGGGCTGAACGTCGTCGCCCTGACCGATCACAACACCTCGAAGAACTGCCCCGCGTTCTTTCACCACGCCAAGCGCTACGGGATTGTTCCCGTCGCGGGCATGGAGCTGACGACGGCGGAGGAGATACACGTCGTGTGCCTCTTCCCGACGCTGGAGACGGCGATGGAGTTCGACTCCTTCGTCGATTCGAGAAGAGTGAAGATCGCGAACAAGAAGGCGATCTTCGGGAACCAGTTCGTGATGGACGAAGAGGACGAAGTCGCGTCAGAGGAGCCACATCTTCTCATCAACGCGACGACGATCGATCTCGAGGAGGCGTACCGCGAGGTGACGCGGCGGGGAGGCGCGTGCTATCCCGCTCACGTCGACCGCGAATCGGGAGGCATGATCGCCGTGCTCGGCGACCTGCCCGACAGTCCGGAGTATTCGGCGTTCGAGCTTAACGACAAGTCGTCCCGCGACGAGTACCTCGAACGGTATCCGAAGCTTCGCGGAAAGCGCTGCATCGTCTCGTCCGACGCGCACTACCTGCAGAACCTGTCTCAGGCGGAAAACGCGCTCGAGCTCGACGACGAGCCGTACAGCTCCGAAAAGGTGCGCGACTCTCTTATAAAGTATCTGAGGGGGGAATAGCGTGGAAGAATTTTCGCTTTACGTTCTCGACATCACGATGAACTCGGTCAGGGCGGGAGCCGACAAAATCGGCATATCCCTGACGGAAGAGGGCGAGACTCTCACCTTCCGCGTCACGGACAACGGATGCGGGATGAGTCCTGAGACGGTCGAGCGGCTCTCCGACCCCTTCTTCACGACGAGGAAGACGAGGGGCGTCGGACTCGGAGTCCCGTTTCTCAAGATGCTCGCGGAGCAGACGGGAGGGGGACTGACCATCGAATCGCGCGAGGAGCGCGAACACCCGGACGACCACGGCACCGTGCTGACGGCGACGTTCGGTCTTCACCACATCGATTTCATCCCGCTCGGCGACATGACGGAGACCGTCGTCTCGTTGATCCAGGGAAACCCGGAGATCGATTTTACTTACGACCATATTACCCCGCGCGGCGCGGTGCATCTCTCGTGCGCCGAGCTGAAGGCGATACTCGGAGACGACATTTCGCTCGCGAGCTTCGAGGTCCTCGAATGGATCAGAGGATACCTCAAAGAGGGGTATGCGGAAATAGAAAGGAATTAAAAATAAAAAAATAAAACAGCAAGAAAGGAAACCCTTATGAAATCCCTTGAAGAACTTATGGCGATCAGAGAACAGATGAAGGACAAGGTCGCGCTCAGAAACGCGTCGGACGAAGTCCGCGTAGTAGTCGGCATGGCTACCTGCGGTATCGCGGCAGGCGCGCGCCCCGTCCTCAACGCTTTCGTTGAAGGCGTAGCAAACGAAGGACTGACGGATCACGTCAC
>CADBTH010000048.1 GCA_902797495.1 uncultured Ruminococcus sp. | reverse complement strand
TATCATTTATTAAAAAAATATCACTGTAACTGTCTGTATTTTTTTAATTTCATCATTGCCGGTGTGGCAAGTTTGTCTTCACTCTGAAGCGCCGCTTACGCGGCGCTTTGTTTCCACTATCAGAGTCCGAGCTCTGCGGCAAGGTCTTCCTTCGTTCTGTATCCGATCACCTTTCCGTCGGGTTCTCCGTTCTTAAAGAGAATGAGCGTCGGGATGCTCGCCACTCTGTATTTGATCGCAAGCTCTTCCTCCTCGTCGACGTTGACTTTGCCGACCTTGACCTTCCCGTCGTACTCCTCCGCGATCTTCTCGACCTCGGGAGCGACCATTCTGCACGGTCCGCACCACGTCGCCCAGAAATCTACGAGTACGGGGATATCCGACTTCAGAACTTCCTCTTCAAAATTCTTTGATGTGAGAGTAACTTCCATTTTTATACCTCTTTCCGGCTTATGCCTTATTTATCTATTTTTTCGATCCACGATTCGAGCGTGTCGCGTTCGATCGCGCCCGTGTGTTTGTAAATGATCTTTCCGTCGCTTCTTATGAACAGAGTCTCCGGGATGTAGTAAATCGAGTAGGCGTTGGAGCCCGCGTTATCCGTGTCGTAATAGACCGGAAAAGTATATCCCTTATCCGAGATGAACGCCTTTGCCGTCTCGACCGTCTCGCGGGCGCCGTCGGTCAGATTGACGATCATGAACGTGACGTCGTCGCCGTACTTCTCGTACACATCTTCGAAATGCGGGAGCTCCGAGACGCACGGAGGACACCAGGACGCCCAGAAATTGACGACCACGGGCCGCTTTCCGATGTACTCCCCGAGGTCGACCGCCTCGCCGTCCGCGGTGTAGACCGTGATCGGCGTCGCGTCTTCCGCGTCCGGATATTCTTCCGTCTCGTCCCCTCCTCCCACGAGGGCGGCGAGCTTCGGATAGAAGATAACGGCGAGCGCTATCACCGCCGCGAGGGCTGCGACGAGTATTATCAGTTTGACCTTGTTATTCTTCATTTTTCACCTCACGCAAATACGGATATCAGACGGGTCAGCTGACCTGCCGCCATCAGGATGCCGACGACGATCAGAAATACGCCGCTGACGATATTTATCGCCTTGTAGTGCCTCTTGATGAATCCGAACGCTCCGCGCAGACGGTCGATCAGCACGGCGGAGATCACGAACGGAACTCCGAGCCCGAGCGAGTAGGTAACGAGCAGAAGAGTTCCCGTCAGAGACGAGGACGAGCTTGCCGCCTGGGCGAGAGCCGAGCCGAGAAACGCGCCGACGCACGGGGTAAGGCTCACGGAGTAGATAACGCCGAACAGAAACGCCGCCGCCATGCTCCCCGCCTCTCTCGCTCCGTCCATTCCCTTGAAGAACGGGAGTTTTATCAATCCGAGATAGCTGAGTCCGAAGAGGATGACGATACAGCCGCTGACGATATCGACCGCCGTTCTGTATTCGGCGAGGAGCTTCCCGAGAGTTCCGGCGAAGAGCCCGAGCGCGCTGAAGACGACGGTGAATCCGGCGACGAAGCAGAGCGCGCGAAGCAGGACTTTCCGCTTCTTGTCAGCTCCCCCCGCGAAATACGAGACGTAGATCGGGAGCATCGGGAGCATACACGGCGAGATGAACGATATAATTCCCTCGACGAACGTGACTGCAAACCGAGCGATCATACCGCACCTCCTCGCTTTTTTTATAGTATAACATATATTTTATAAAAATAAAACCCCCCGTGCGAAAATCTTTCGCCGACTCGCCGCGCTAAAATCCGTCAGGCACTTGACAATCCCCCGACGTTTTGCTATACTATAAAAGTAATAATATTCAATGGAGGTAACTCTGAATGAAACATATCAAAACTGTCGAAACACGCAACCTTTGCGAGAGCGCAAAGAACGGCGGATGCGGCGAATGCCAGACTTCCTGCCAGTCCGCTTGCAAAACGAGCTGCGGCATCGCAAATCAGAAGTGCGAGAACGAGCAGAAAGAATCAAAGTAATCGGAAATTTCTTTGAATGCCGCCTTTTGGCGGCATTATTTCTGTGCGGAGGAAATTATGATACACAGATATAAACTCGGCGGTATGAACATAGTCCTCGACGTCAACACCGGCGCGGTACACGCGGTGGACGACGTCGCGTACGACCTGATCGGTCTTTACGAAGAGCGCGGCAGGGACGACGCCGTCGACGCAATATATGAAAAATACAAGGATGACGGCGTGACGAGAGACGACGTCGCAGAGTGCTACGACGAGGTGACCTCTCTCAAGGATTCCGGTTCTCTCTTCACGCCCGACACGTTCGAGCCGATGGCGGGAGAGCTGAAAGCAAGGACGTCGGGAGTCGTCAAGGCCCTCTGCCTTCACGTCGCTCACACCTGCAACCTCAACTGCGAATACTGCTTTGCGAGCCAGGGCAAATTCCACGGCGAGCGCGCGCTGATGAGTTTCGAGACGGGCAAAGCCGCTCTCGATTTTCTCGTCGCTAACTCCGGCACGAGGCGAAACCTCGAGGTCGACTTTTTCGGCGGCGAGCCGCTGATGAATTTCGACGTCGTCAAACGTCTCGTCGAGTACGCGAGGAGCATCGAAAAAGAGGCGGGAAAGAACTTCCGCTTCACGCTCACGACGAACGGGGTCCTGATCGACGACGACGTGATAGACTTCGCCAACCGCGAATGCTCCAACGTCGTGCTGAGTCTCGACGGCAGGCGCGAGGTGCACGACCGCTTCAGAGTCGACTACGCGGGGAACGGCAGCTTTGACAAAATAGTACCGAAGTTTCAGCGTCTCGTCGAGGCGAGGGGCGGCAGGAACTACTACATGAGAGGGACGTTCACGCACCTCAACCCCGATTTTCTGAAGGATATCGAGACGATGCTCGACCTCGGCTTCAACGAGCTCTCGATGGAGCCCGTCGTCTGCGCCGAGGGCGATCCGTACGCTCTGACGGCGGATGATATGCCGATCATTTTCGAGCAGTACGAAAAGCTCGCAGAGCTTATGATAAAGCGCCGCCGCGAGGGCAGACCTTTCACGTTCTATCACTATATGATCGATCTGTCGGGCGGCCCGTGCATATACAAGCGCATCTCGGGATGCGGCTCGGGAACGGAATACATGGCGGTCACCCCGTGGGGCGACCTCTATCCCTGCCACCAGTTCGTCGGCGAGGAAAAGTTCCGCCTCGGCGACGTATGGCACGGCGTGACGAACAAAGAGATCCAAGGCGACTTCGCCTCCTGCAACGTCTACGCGAGAGAGGAATGCCGCGACTGCTGGGCAAGACTCTACTGCTCCGGCGGATGCGCCGCGAACGCGTACCACGCGACCGGCTCCGTCAAGGGGGTATACAAGTACGGGTGCGAGCTCTTCCGCAAGAGGATGGAGTGTGCGATAATGGCGGAAGTTTCCCGCAAATTCGGTGACGAGCCATGAGTCTGACGCCGCTTGACGATTTTCTCGTCGAATACGAAAAGAGTGGCGCCGCAAGGTTCCATATGCCGGGACACAAGGGACGCGGCGCGATCGAAAAATACGACGTCACCGAGATCGACGGCGCGGGAAACCTCTTCTCCGACGAAGGAATAATTGCAGAAAGCGAGATCGAGGCATCAAAGCTTTTCGGCTGCAGGACTTACTATTCCGCCGAGGGCTCTTCCCTCGCGATAAGAACGATGATGGCGCTCGCGGCGAAAAAGAGAGGCGGCAAAGTGCTCGCGGGGCGTAACGCCCACCGCGCCTTTCTCTCCGCGGCGATCCTGCTCGGTCTTGACGTCGAGTGGATATACCCGGAAGACGGCGCGTCTTACGTCTCCTGCGCTCTGAACGGAGAGCGCGTCGCCGGGGCTCTCGACTCGATGGACTCCTCTCCGTCGTGCGTATACGTGACGAGTCCCGACTATCTCGGAAACGTGTCCGATATTGAGAGCATTGCCGCCGTGTGCCGAAAGAGGGGAGTTCCTCTCCTCGTCGACAACGCCCACGGCGCGTATCTGAAGTTTCTCCCCGAGTCGCGCCACCCGATCGACCTCGGGGCGACAATGTGCGCAGATTCAGCGCACAAGACCCTTCCCGTGCTGACGGGGGGAGCGTATCTGCACCTTTCAAAGAGCGCGGAGGAACTGTTCGCGGATGAAGTCAAGGAGACGATGGAGATCTTCGCCTCGAGCAGTCCGTCGTATCTTATCATGCGGTCGCTCGACCGCGCGAACGAATATCTGTCAGCTTATCCGGAAAGGCTTTCCGCATTTGCCGAAAAAGTAAGCCGTCTCAAGGACACGCTCACCGCGGCGGGTCACTCGCTTGTCGGCGACGAACCGCTGAAGATCACCATCAGAACAAAACCGTACGGATACACGGGCGACGAGATGTCAAGCGTACTGTATTCAAAGGGCGTGATATGTGAGTTCCACGACCCGGATTTCATATCGTTCATGCTGACTCCGGAGAACACGGACGAAGACCTTATGCGTCTCAAGGACGCGCTTCTCGGCACGGTGAAGAAAGCACCTTTAGAAGAAAAATATCCGCCTTATTCAGCTCCCCGCCGCGTCCTCTCCCCGAGAGACGCGCTATTCAGGGAAAGCGAGACCGTCCCCGTCGCAGAGTGCGTCGGCAGGGTCGCCGCCGTGACGTCTGTATCCTGCCCTCCGGCAATACCCATTGTCATCTGCGGCGAGATGATCGACGATGGCGCGAGGGCGCTGCTCGAATACTACGGAACTGAATTCGTAAAAGTCATCAAATAACAAAAACGGCGTTCGGAAGAACGCCGTTTATTTCATATATACATCTTTTTTCTGAGCCATTCGGTGAAGCGGACGCTGCGCGACAACGCGGTGACGGTCACGCCGAAGACCGCGAGCGGAACGGACGCGTACCATGACCAGAGCGGCATGAAAGAGCCGTTTTTATAGTGCGTGACCGCGACGTCGATCAGGAGAGGCAGAAACGACGCCGCGATGAATCCGAGTCCGACCTTCGTCAGCTTTCCGATCCTTCTCGCGCGGTGGATGCGTATAATCAGGAGAATCTCGAGGGTCGCCGCGGCGATTATCGGAAGGGCGAGCGGCAGATACCACCCGTCTCCCTTAGTCAGAACGCTGACGAGCAGAACGTAGAGGGCGGTCGCCGCGCCGTCGATCAGGCAGCAGGCGTAGGGGCTAGGGTCAGAGCTCTGAAACGGCAGAACGAACCACAGCCAGAAGAGCGCTTCCGCGCCGAGGACGAACGCCGACCAGGTCATTCCGAGCGACAGAGTAATATCGACGACGGTCGTTACTATGAACGGTATGAGCATGACCGCGGATACGACGGTCACTATAAAGTGGCGGTTGAACTTCTTCTCCTTGACCTCCACCGCGTCGACGAAAGGCGGCTCACCGGAGGTGAAGAGCCTGTTCGGATCGACGACCGGGGTCTCGCAGAGCGGACACTTCGTCTCGTAGTCCGCAAGCTCCACGCCGCAATGTACGCAGTATGACATATCAGTACCTCTCGTTTCCCTCGACGAAGACGGGTACTCCCATCTTCACGAGCTCGGTCAGAAAACATTTCTCAACGTCCGATTCAAGGATAGTCCTCGTAAAATTGACGTATGTGAAGCCTTTGTAGCTGACGACGGAGCAGTTGCTCCGCGGAAACAGCGCCCGTCC
>CADBTH010000047.1 GCA_902797495.1 uncultured Ruminococcus sp. | reverse complement strand
GAACGGCGCTCTCGGCCTCGTGCTCGGAGTAAGAAACCCGAATCTGAACTGGACACAGGAGATAGTTCCGATCAAGCAGAGCATGAGTATGCTCGCCCTGACATTTATCGGTATTGGAGCCGTAGGCGCCTTCGCGGGCCTCTTCTTCCTATTCGGAAAAGACGCGCCCTACGTTTACCTCACCTGCGCCCTCGCTCTTTTCGCCGCTGTATCCGCCCTCTGTATCGCGTATCTTGCGCGAGGCGGCGCAAAGCGGTTCGCAAAACTGTAATAATAAAAGAGCCGCGGCAGTCTGCCGCGGCTCTTCAGTTTGTTTCAGAGTGAATCTGCAAGGTCGAGGATCAGCTTTTCCGTCTTCTCCCAACCGAGACACGGGTCCGTTATCGACTTGCCGTAGACGTGCTCTCCGATCTTCTGAGCGCCGTCCTCGATGTAGCTCTCTATCATCAGACCCTTAACGAGCCGTTTGATGTCCGCGTTCTTAGACATACTGAACACGACGTCCTTCGCGATCCTGACCTGTTCGAGAAACTTCTTTCCCGAGTTCGCGTGGTTCGTGTCGACGATCACCGCCGGATTTTCGAGCCCGTTTTCCGCGTACATCTCGCCGACCCTGAGAAGGTCCTCGTAGTGGTAGTTGGAAATATTGTGGCCGTAGTAGTCCGTCATTCCGCGAAGGATCGCGTGAGCGAGAGGGTTGCCGGAACTGTGTACTTCCCACCCGCGGTAGAGGAACGTGTGCGAGCTCTGAGCCGCGGTGATCGAATTCATCATGACGGTCAGGTCGCCTCCCGTAGGATTCTTCATTCCGACAGGAATATCAAGACCCGACGCGCAAAGGCGGTGCTGCTGGTTTTCCACCGAGCGCGCGCCGACCGCAACGTAGGAGAGAAGGTCTGAGAGGTACCTGTGATTCTCCGGGTAGAGCATCTCGTCCGCACAGCTGAAGCCGCAGTCGCGAAGTGCGGTGATATGGAGATCGCGGATCGCGACGATGCCTTTGAGCATATCGGGGCGCGCGTCGGGATTAGGCTGGTGGAGCATTCCCTTGTATCCCGCGCCGGTCGTGCGCGGTTTGTTCGTATATATTCTCGGAATGATGATTATCTTGTCTCCGACTTTGTCCTGCACCGTGCGCAGTCTTCCGATGTAGTCTATGACAGGCTCTTTCGAGTCGGCGGAGCAGGGACCTATGACGAGTATGAATTTATCGGACTCGCCGCGAAAGACCTTTGCTATCTCCTCGTCACGCTCTCTTTTTATATTCGCCATCTCGTCCGTTATCGGATACATTTTTTTAACTTCCTGAGGTATCGGAAGCTTTCTCGTAAATTCAAGATTCATGGTATGACCTCTTTTGCAATTGTAGAATATTGATATATTAAGGCGAATGCCTATTTATCGAATTCGGTGCGTCTCGCCGTTGAGAGCTTCATCATCTCTCTCATCTTTTCGCGGTCGCCGCGTCGTATCGCCGTCTCGAGCTCCTCGAAGGATTTCTTGAAGTTCTCCATCTCGGAGAGAAGTTTTTCCTTGTTGGCGAGGAACAGCTCGCTCCACATCTCGTCGTTGATCTTTGCGATCCTTGTGAGGTCGCGGAACGAGTCTCCGGTGTACTTCTTCAGCGCGGGGTCTGCGTTCGAGCACATGAGGGAGACTGCGATGCAGTGTGTGAGCTGAGACAGAAACGCTATCATCTCGTCGTGCTCGTCGGGGGAGAGAGACGATATCTTTGCGAATCCGAGAGTCTCTCCGAGAGCGCGGCAGACGTCGATCGCCCCCTCCGTGTTCTTATCGGTCGGGACGATTATGTAGTTCGCGACTCTGAAGATGGAGTCGTCGCTGTATTTGATCCCGCTTCGCTCTCTGCCCGCCATCGGGTGAGCCGCGATGAACTCGCAGTCCTCGCGAAGGGTCGACTGCACTTTTCCGACGACGCTTCCTTTTACGCCCGTGACGTCGGTTACGATCGCGCCGGGCTTGAAGTGCTTCTGATTCTCCTCGATCCACGATATCAGCGTGTGAGGATAGAGCGCGATTATAACGAGATCGGCTTTTCCGATGAGCTCGGGGTCGGGCTTGTCCGAGCCTTTTTCTATCATTCCGCGCGAGAGCGCGTATTCAATCGTCGACGGACTTCTCGTTATCGCCGATACGCGGTAGCCCTGCTTTGAGAGCGCGGAGGCGTAGGAGCCTCCGATCATTCCGAGACCGACTATTAGTATCTCCGTATCTTTTCCGAGTATATATTTTTTATCGAGCGTCATAATATGCGACTCCTATTCCGAGTTTTTCAAGGTCGCGCCAGTAGTGCGGATAGCTCTTTGCGACCGCCTCCGCGCCGTCGATCTCGCCTCCCGTCAGCGTGCAGAGGACTGAGAGCGCCATCGCGATCCTGTGGTCGTTGTGAGAGCTCAGAAGAGCCTCCGGCGCGCGCAGCCTGCCGGATATCGAGACGGAGTCGTCTCCTATCCCGCAAGCGATCCCGAACTTTGCAAGCTCCACCTTCATCGCCGCGGCGCGGTCGCTTTCCTTGAAGCGAAGCCTTCCCGTGCCGGTGATAACCCCGCCGCCCGCGAACGACGCGAGAGACATCAGTACCGGAGCGAGGTCGGGACAGTCTCTGACGTCGACCGCGTTTCCGTTCATTACGTCCTTAAAGAGCGCCGGATATACGCGGTCTCCCTGCGCGCTCTCACGGTCGAGTCCCGTGACTTCGACGGTGCCGCCGACGCACGTCAGCGCGGACAGAAAAGCCGCGTTCGACCAGTCGCCTTCGACCGTGTAATCGAGCGATCGATAATCAGCCCCGCCGACTTCGTACCCTCGCGCCGTCTTTTGAACGCCGACGCCGAATCGTCTCATGACGTGTGCCGTCATGTCGACGTAAGGCGTGCTTTCGGCTTCTTCGCCGATAAGGATCTCTCCTCCTCCCGCCGAGGAGAGAGCGAAGAGAAGTCCCGTCGCAAACTGACTGCTCTTTGTCATAGGCACGGAATACTCTCCGGGGGCGAGGCGCCCCGCGACGGTCACGGAATCAGGGCCCTTTTCAAAGGTGAATCCGCGCTCGCGGCAGAGCTCTTCGTAAACGTCGAGCGGCCGGGAGATCAGCTTCTCCGTGCCTCTGAGGGTAACTCTGTTTCCCGAGAGAAGACAGAGAGGAATGAGAAATCTGAGCGTGCTTCCGCTCTCGCCGCAGTCGACGGTACATTCAGGTATTTTTCGCGGGTCGAGCGAGCCGACGGCGACAACGTCGCCTTCCCGTTCCACCGTCGCACCGAGCGTTTCGAGACACGAGAGCGTCGCCTCGGCGTCTCCCGACGGAATGAATCCGCGAATAACGCTTCTCTTTGATAGCGCCCCCGCGATCAGCGCGCGGTGAGTGACGCTTTTTGAGGGAGGAGCGGCGACGGTACCGCGCGCCGCTCCCGCCGTTATCTTAACTTTCATGCTTTTCCTTCCGCGAGGATATCCATGGCTTCGAGATATCCCTTGAGTCCGTGACCCGATACCGTTGCAACGCATACCTGGCGCACGTAGCTTATCTTTCTGAATTCTTCGCGGGCGTCAACGTCCGAAATATGCACTTCGACCGCAGGGATGCCGACCGCTTTTATCGCGTCGGGGATAGCTACGCTCGTGTGCGTGTACGCCGCGGGGTTTATGACCATCGCGTCGAACTCGCCCATCGCGTCCTGGATGCAGTCGACGATATCGCCCTCGTGATTGGACTGGAATATTCCGACCTCGACCCCGATCTCCTTCGCATGATCTTCGATCATGTCAACGAGCGTATCGTAGTCCTCGCGCCCGTAGATATCGGGCTCTCTGATCCCGAGAAGGTTGAGGTTGGGTCCGTTTACTATAAGTATCTTCATTGTTGTCTCCCGTTTGAAAAATCTTCCGTGATCGCCGCGGCGCACTCCTCCGGCGCCGCGCTCGAGTCGATCTTCGCGTCGCAGACGGACGAGTAGATACCGATGCGCTCCTCGTACCGCTTTTTAAGTTGTCCGCGGTCGCTTGACAGCGGACGGTCGTCCGTCGCCTCAAGTAAATCGAGCGGTCTGTCGAGAAAATATATCCTTCCGTTTTGGCGGAGCCTTTGAACGTTTTCCGCTCTCAGTACCGCGCCGCCTCCGGTCGCGATCACTTTTCCCCGATCCTTCGATATTTCTTTTATCACGTCCGCTTCGATCTCTCTGAAGCGCTCTTCTCCGTACTTTGAAATGATCTTTGCGGGGCTCTCGCCCTCGAGTTTCGTTATTTCGTCATCCGTGTCGACAAGCTCTCTGCCGAGACGACCCGCGACGATACGGCCGACCGTCGTTTTGCCGGAGGACGGCATTCCGATAAGGACGACGTTTTCCTTCTGCTTCAGCACGTCTTCATAAACTCGTTCCGCGAGCCCTTTTGAACAGACTCTGCCGGCGAAGAGCTCCGAGGCTCTCACCGCCTGGGATACGAGCATATACAGTCCACCGGACGCCG